>CAZEMI010000176.1:0-21372 GCA_964513235.1 uncultured Acidobacterium sp. | reverse complement strand
CTTCGCCACCTGGTTGCTGGCGCCGGGGGCGGCCGGCGTGCAGGGGCGCGAGCCAATCATCGACATGCACCTGCACGCGTCGGCGGTTGCGGCGCAAGGGCCGCCGCCGCTGGGGATGTGCACACCGATCGAGCAGATGCGGACCTGGACACAGCAGGCGCCGTTTGGGGACGAGTTCCTGGATTCGCTCAAGAAGCCGCGCTGTGCCGATCCCGTGTGGTCGCCGATGACCGATGGCGAGTTGATGCAGCAGACCATCGACGTCGTGCGGCGCCTGAACATCTTCGGCGTGTTGAGCGGCGGCGCCGCGCGCGTCGATCGGTGGATCGCCGCAGCCGGCGACCGCTTCATTCCGGCGATTCAGCTCGATGTGGCGGAGAATAACCGGCCGACGGTCGCGCAGTTGCGCGAGCGGCACAAGGCCGGGAAGCTCGGTGCGCTTGGTGAAGTCACCAATCAATACAGCGGCGTCCTTCCAGACGACCCGCGCATGGCGCCGTACTGGCAGCTGGCGGAGGAGCTCGACATCCCGGTGGGCTATCACATCGGCACCGGGCCGCCCGGTTCGATCTACCTGGGCGCGGCCGGTAACCGCGCGCGCCTGCACAGCGCGCTGGTGCTCGAAGAGGTGCTCGTCAAGCACCCGAAGCTGCGGGTGTATGTGATGCACGCCGGCTATCCGTTGCTGGATGACATGCTCGCGGTGCTCTATCAACATCCGCAACTGCACGTCGACGTCGGCGTGATCGTTTACACGCAGCCGCGCGCGGCGTTCTATCGCTACCTTCAGGCCCTGGTCGAGAGCGGCTTTGGCCATCGGGTGATGTTTGGATCGGATCAGATGGTGTGGCCCGGCGTGATCGAGCGGTCGATCGCGGTGATCAACGACGCGCCGTTCCTCTCTGCGGCGCAGAAGCGCGACATCCTCTACAACAACGCCGCACGGTTCCTGCGCCTGACGAAGGAAGACATGGCCCGCCACCGCGGGGTGTGAATCAGCTGCCGGCCGCTGGCGCGGCTGCCAGGCGGCGCTGGTGCACGAGCCGCGCGTGGCCGAACGCGTCCCGAATCGCCGCCGGCTGCGTGACGTCCCGAAGAGGAATGCGGTGCGTGGCGCCGTTGGTCGCCGTGATCACCGCGTGGCGATCGTCCATGTCGATCGCCGCCACCTCCGCCCACGCCAGGGTATGACGGCGGAACAATCGCCCGGGCAGGCTGATGCCGTCGTCATCGATCCGCAATTCGCGCCGCCGATCGCCCCACGCGGCGAGCCGGCCATGCGCCAGTCCCAGAACACCACGATCGACGGCGCGGCATGCTGCAGTTTCTGGAAAAACCGGGCCTTCTGCGCGCGGCGATAGCGGATGGGAAACGCGATCATCGAGGCGTCACTGTAGCGCACGCAAAAGGGGGCTACAATGGTTCAGTCCTCCTTCGCGTCGGCCGCTTCGGAGGACAAGTCGGGGCGTGGCTCAGCCTGGTAGAGCGTCCGCTTTGGGAGCGGAATGTCGCTGGTTCGAATCCAGTCGCCCCGACCAGTATTCATGCGAGGTTCTCGTTACCGAGCGACGAGAACCGAGTCGAAGGGTCGCCCCGACCACTCATCCCCATTCCGGGGACATGGGTCACGGTCGTCAGCCTCGGGCGAGCCGCACCATGTGATCGAACGCCGGATCAGTCGCCTCACCGATCGCCCGCCTGGCGATGTATTCACCGATCACCGGTCCGTGCTTGAAGCCGTGTCCCGATCCGCCGCCGGCGATCAGCACGTTCTCGAACTCGGGATGACGGTCGATGATGAAATGTTCGTCCGCGGTGTTTTCGAGCTGGCAGACGCGGGTTTCCGTAATCGGCTGATCCTTTAACGCGGGAAACCGCAGCGCGAGATAGGCGCGGGCGCGCCGCACTTCGTGCGGCGTGACGATCCGCTCGTCGGTGTCCGGGTCGAACGAGGTCGAGCCCGTGGTCGGGCACACCTTGACCCCGCGTTCGTCGATGCTTGGAAAGCCGTAGTAACTGGCTTCCGAATAGTTGGGCATGTTCGGGTACGAGAAGCGCGTATCGCCGGCCGGGGTGCCGAAGTAGAACACGTCGCGGCCCGGCACCTGGATGCGGTTGCCGATTACCGACGGGAACAGGCGCGGCAGCCACGGCCCGCAGGCGAAGACGAATTGCTGCGCGGCGATGCGTTCACCGCCGGCGGTCTCGAGGTCCAGCAACCGCCGCGTGCCGGAGCGGCCGGGTTTGGCGCGCGCGATGGTGAGCGTGCCGCCCTTGCGCGTGAAGGCCGCGGCCACGGCGAGAATCGCCTGCTTGGCGCGCAATACCGATGCCCCCGGCTCGAGCAAGCCGACACCCATACCCTCCGGATTGATCTGCGGGTAGCCCTTACGGATGTCGTCCTGAGTCAGCGCCTCCACTTTCACGCCGAGCCCGCCGAGCGTGGCCTGCGTGGCACGCAGCGCGGGTGTCCATTCCGGCGCCAGCTGCAGGCGCCCGGTTTCCATCATCAGCGGCACGCCGAACTCGTCCTGCCGGGCGCGCCAGGCCGTGAAGGCGCGCAGCGCCGACTGCGAATAGAGGGCACGGTCGCCGTAGCCGCAGCGGATCTGGCGCGTCTCGTCACCCGACGTGGCCCGCGAGTTGCCGGGGCCGTAGGCGTCCAGCAGCGTCACCGTGTGGCCCATCTCACGCAGGTGCAGCGCAGTCCACGCCCCGAATGCGCCGCCGCCGATCACCACGACCGACGATCGCGGCTGCGTCTGCATGGCCGCAGTGAGCGGGTCGATGCCGAGTGCCGAGGCGCCCAATGGCACGCCGGCCGTCTTGATGAAGGAGCGCCGGTTGATCCGCTTCATGGCGTGATCTCCGTGAACGGGTTGGCGTTCATCAGCAGCCACGTGCCGGGGTCGATCACCACCGCGGCCGGCCGCGTCTCGCTGTTGAACATCATCGACGCCTGCCGGTCGGTGATCGTCATGCGTTCAACCCGCGGCAGGCTGCCCGGCTTGGCCACGATGCCGATCTCCACGTTCAGGTGAAACAGGCCAGGCTGCATCTGATGGAGGCGGACCTCCACCTGCTTCCGGGAGGCGTCGTAACGCCACGTACCGCCGACGCTCGGCACGCCCGGGCGCGTGAGCCACTGCGTGAAGAACCCTTCCAACGGTTTGCCCGACACCTGCTCGAAGACCGCCCGCAGCTCCGCCGTGGACGCGTTGGCGTCACGGTAGCGGCGGTAGTACTCGCGAATGGCGCGCCAGAAATGCTCGGTGCCCACTTCGGCGCGCAGCATGTGCAGCACCCAGCCCGCCTTCTGGTAGACGAGGCCGTTGAGCACCAGGCGCATGTCCGACAGGTTGCGATGGATCACCGGCGTGTCCGGGAACTTCTGCTCGAGCGCTAACACCTGCGCCCGTGATTGCTGCAGCCCGGCGACGAACCCGTCGCGCCCTTCGTCGTGTTCGGTGAAGAGCAACGTGAAGTAGGTCGCAAAGCCTTCGCTCAGCCACACGTCATCCCAATCGCGTTCGGTGACCGAGTTGCCCCACCATTGGTGCGCGATCTCGTGCACCACCGGCCCGCGGCCGGCGGTCACGCTTTTCTCGCCGTAGAAGATCGCGCTGGCGTGTTCCGTGCCGCCATTCAATCCCGCCGCTTCCACGTTGGCGAGCTTCTCGTATGAGTACGGACCGATGTGCGAGACGAAGAAATCCATCGCGCGGCGCGAGAGATCTTCGAACAGACCGCGTCCCGCCTCGCGATCCTGCGGAAAGACCCACGTCTGCAGCGGCACGCCGTTGGTGATGCCGGCGTGGTGCACCGAGAAACGCGCGACGCCGATCGCGTACAGCCACGACGCAATCGGCACCGATTGTTTCCAGTGCGTGCGGCGCTCATGGTTCGGGAGGTCGAGCTCTTCGATCAACATCCCGTTCGCCACCACCTGATAGTGAGACGGCGCCGTGACGATGAACTCGCCGGAGGCTTTGTCGTATGGATGATCGATCATCGGCAGCCAGTGCCGCGCCCGGTTCGGCCAGTTCTCGCTGAACACGCTGCGGTCGCCATGGATGTTGTTGCTGAACAGCAGAGCCTCGGCGGGGATGCCCCGGTAGCGGATCGTGAACGTGAATTCCTGTCCGGCCCTCGCTGCCGCCGGCAGCACGAGCCGCAGCCGGTCGTTGGTGTGCGTGAAGATCAGTGCATCCGATGCCGGTCCGGGCGTCTCGGTGGCGCCGCCGCGGCGCACCGAGGCCACGGTCATGCCTTTGCCGGCCGACAGGGAGGCGAGATCGAGTTGCACGTCGCCGACCTTGTCCAGGAGGAACTTCACCGTGATGGTGGCTTCACCGGCAATCTCGTCGGACGTGTCGCCAAGCGCCAGCCGGAACACGTAATGGATGGCATCGATGCCGGTCTGCCGCGGATACGTATCTCCACCCCACGACCCAAAGTCCGCGTCGTGGGGGCCCCGGGTGTCGGCGGCCAGTACCGCCGGACAGAGAACCAGAACCAAGGCGAGCCATCGCATTGCGCCTGATTATGGCCTCGGAACCCCAACCCATGGAACCCGTGGAACGTTTGAAACCCTGGAACTTTGGGAGTTGACAAGCATCATCGTATCCAAATACATTGATTCAACTTCGCCAGCCGGCGGACCGTTATCGAGAGTGGCGGAGGGACCGGGCCCGACGATGCCACAGCAACCTGGCCAAGCCCAACGACGCAAAGTCCGCGTCGTTGGGGCCCTGCAAGCGCCGTGGTGCTAACTCCCGCCCCTGACGGGGCCCCCATCGCGCGGACTTTGCGCGATGGGGTGTCGTTGGGGAGAGATAGGACCGTATGGGCGTCGAATCCGTCGCAGAACCACACAATCATTGGCCGCTGCGGGTGCGGGCCGCCAAACCTGCCCCGCATAGCGCCGTTCGAACCATTCGCATCGGGTTATTGGGCGTCGGGCAGGTGGGCCAGGCCGTGGCACGCCTGGCCGCCGACCGCGCCGCCATCGCGCACGCCGGGATCCGTTTTCGAGTCGAACAGGCGCTGGTTCGTGACGTCACCAGGCTTCGCCGTTGCCCAAAGCCCGGGCGCCTCACCTCGAATCCGTCGGCGTTCCTGCGCGGCAGCTACGACGTGGTGATCGACGCGCTCGACGCCGTGGAGCCGGCGCGAACGCTGGTGGCGCGACTGCTTGGCCGTGGCACGTCGGTCGTCACCGCCAACAAGGCGCTGGTCGCCGCGCATGGCGCCGGACTGCAGGCGATCGCGGCGGCCAGCGGATGCTCGTTCCGATTCGAAGCCACGGCATTGTCGGCCGTGCCGTTTCTCGGCACGCTCGCCGAACGTCCGTTCGTGTCGTCGGTAGATCGCGTGCTCGCGATCGTCAACGGCACCTCGAACTACCTGCTGACGTCGCTGGCTGAGCCAGGCGCCACTGTTGCTGAGGCCATGACGCGCGCGCAGGAGTTGGGATTCGCGGAACCCGATCCGTCCCGCGATCTGGATGGCCTTGATTCCTCCGACAAGCTGGTGCTGCTGGCGTCGTTGTTCGGGTGGGGACGATTGCGCCGGGAAGCCCTCGAGGTGCGAGGGATTCGCGACCTCACCAGCGACGATCTCGCGGCTGCGCGATCAGCGGGAGGCGCCATCAAGGCGGTGGTGTCGGCGGAGCGCGACGGGTCCGGCGTGCGCGCGTTCGTGGGGCCGGTGTTTCTTCCTGCGACCGAACCATTGGCGTCGCTGACTGGCGCCTTGAACGGCATCCGCCTGGACGGCCGCCACGTCTCGAGCCTGTTCTTCAGCGGCCCGGGCGCCGGGCCCGACGTGACCGCGGCGACGTTGCTCGATGACGCGGTGCAGGCCACCGCCGTGGAGAAGCGCATCCACCATCGCCCGGCGCCCTCGACCAGGCCGGTGTTTCCGTCGTCGCCCGTGACGTCATGGTTCGTGCGCGTGACGTTTCCCGGCGTGTTGCCCGCGGCACCGGCGGTGGCGCGTCTGCTCACCAACTCGGGCCTGCCGGTCGAGCGCGTCGCCGAACACTCGACGGTCACCTCACGCTGGCTGCTGATCGGTCCGCAAGGCCAGCGCGACGTTGACGCCGCCTTGACCAGGCTCGCCGGCACCCACCGCATTGACGCCGTCGCTGTCAGGAGGATTTAGCCGTGCACTTTGCCACTCGCGCCATTCACGCGTCACAGCCCAGCGATCCGTCGACCGGAGCATTGATCGCGCCGATTTATCAGACGTCGACGTTCGAACAGGAATCGCCCGGCGTCCATCTTGGCTTCGATTATTCGCGCACCCACAATCCCACGCGCGCGCGATTGGAAGCGGTCCTCGCCGAATTGGAAGGCGTCAACCTTTGCGACCCCGGTGTTTCAGCAGCCCTTCACGCTCGGCGCCGATGTCGTGGTGCACAGCGTCACGAAGTATCTCGCCGGTCATTCCGATCTGATCCAAGGGGCGGTGCTCGCAAAGGACGCCGCGGTGTTCGAGCCGATCAAATTCCTGCAAAACGCGATCGCCGCAGTGCCGGCGCCGCTGGATTGCTGGTTGACGCTGCGCGGTCTCAAGACGCTGGAGCTGCGCGTCTTGCGTCACGCCGAGAATGCGGCGCGCATCGCCGACGCGCTCGCCGGCCATCCCCGCGTGCGTCGTGTGTATTACCCCGGCCTCGCCACGCACCCCGGACACGACGTGGCGCGCCGCCAAATGAGCGGGTTCGGAGGGATGCTGTCGTTTGAACTCGATGGAACAGTGGAGGACGTAACGGCGCTTGTTTCGGGCCGCCACTATTTCGCGCTCGGCGAGAGTCTCGGTGCGATCACTAATTTGTCATCCGGCCCGCATGACACATGCGTCGATCCCCGCGCAACAGCGCGCAGCGCTGGGACTTTCGGACACCCTCATTCGGTTGTCGCCGGGGATCGAGCACGCCGACGATCTGATCGGCGATCTGCTGACAGGGTTGGAGAGCGTCACAGATGCGAAGTCGTTTGTGATCTGCGTCTAATCTGTGTTTAATCTGTGGCCGGGAAATGGCGAAGTACTTCGTCACCGGCGCCACGGGATTTATCGGCGGGGAGATCGTCAAGCAGCTCATCGGCCGCGGCCACAAGGTGGTGGCGCTGGTCCGCGCGCCTGAGCGCGCCGCCATGCTCAAGGCGCTCGGCGTCGAGATGCATCCCGGCGACATCACCGATCGCGAAACGCTCAAGACCCCGATGACCGGCGTCGATGGCGTCTTCCACGTCGCCGCCTGGTACAAGGTTGGCGTCAAGGAACCGCTCGCCGATCAGATCAATGTCGACGGCACGCGCAATGTGTTGCAAACGATGCGGGCGCTCGACATCCCGCGCGGGGTCTATACTAGTACCGTCGCCGTGTTTTCAGACACCAAGGGGCACATACCCGACGAAACGTATCGCTACGACGGCCCCCACCTGAGCCACTACGATCGCACCAAGTGGATTGCGCACTATCGGGTCGCCGTGCCGAAAATCGAAGACGGGTTGCCGCTGTCGATCGTGATGCCCGGCATGGTCTACGGTCCCGGCGATACCAGCGGCATGCGCACGGCGCTGGTCGACTTGCTGCGTGGCCGCCTGCCGATGACGCCGGCGCGCACCGCGTTCTGCTGGGCGCATGTCGAAGACACCGCGCGCGGGCACATCCTGGCGATGGAAAAAGGCCGGCCCGGTGATACCTACATCATTGCCGGTCCGCGTCATTCCTTCGAGGAGGCCTTCGCGCTGTCGGCCAACCTCGCCAGGGTGCGCGCGCCGATGCTGCATCCCGGACCACACGCGATGCGGGCGATGGCCGTCCTGATGCAGGCGGCGGAACGCTTCGTCACGCTCCCGCCGGCGTTTACCCCCGAGGCGTTACGCGTGCTGGCCGGCACCACCTATTTCGGATCGAACGAAAAGGCCGTGCGGGAACTTGGGTTCACCGCACGGCCCCTCGACGAAGGACTCGCGCAAACGCTCGAGCACGAACTGCGGTTGCTCGGCCGCGTCTGAACCAGCCGGTCTCACCGTCGCGTTAGCGAAGCGACTGGATGTTGCCCCCGCGGAGCACCCCTGACGCCGATTCGACCACTTCACCGGTCGGCGCCGTGACCACCAGTGCGAACGTGTCGGTGCCAGCGCCGGGCTCGCCGCGGTCGCTCGCGGTGACCCGGAAGTGATATCCAGGATGGCCATTCCACCAACCCACGCCGCTGAAGATCACGGTATCGACACCGCTGGCGGGCCCTTGGCGCGGCGCATGGCCCTCGGCGTTGCTGAAGCTCACCTCGTCGACCTTGCCAGCAAAGGGCCGCGGCCGTCCCGCGCCATCCCTGGCCAGCACCATCAGCCAGCCGCGCTCGACGAAGTTGCGCCGCTGCCCTGCACGTGATGCGGCTTCACGCTGGTTTCGACGGTTTCGACGCACGGGCTCGCGCTGTTCTGGGGGTTCGGGACATGCGTGACCTGCGGGTCCGACTCGACGATGTATTGGAAGTCCACGGCGTTGTTGTTGGTGTCGACGTGCCCGGCGCCGTCTCCCGGTTTGCGTTCGAAGCTGCGATTCAGCGTACTGGGACCGCCGAAGGGGATGAAGCCGGTTCCCAGCGTTCCCGGCGGCGGGACCGGCTCCTGGTAGAGCGTACCGGCGTGGAAGCCAACCTGGTCGGCGAGCGCCGTGTCCGAGGGCCCGATCGCGACACCGCCCCCATCGGCAAAGCCGGTGACGTATATATGATCCCCCGCGACCAGGCCTGAGTAGCCGCCCGTGCCAGGAGTGAACGTGATGAGGTAATAGCAGCCCGCTCCGACCAGGCTCTTGGCGTTGGCGGGGATCATCGTTCGGAGCTGATTCGCCGTCGACCCGTTGCCCGAAACCCGCACCTGCCAGCCGCCGATCTCGATCGGGGCGTTGCTCGCGTTGAATAACTCGATGAATTCGTCGCTGACCCCGTTCGGTCCGCTGAATCGCAACTCGCTAATCACGATGCCAGGCCCGCTTTGCGCGGAGACCTTCTCCAGCACTGGGGACTTCGGCACGGCCATCAGAACGATGACCGCTACTAACCAGGTCGTGACCTCATGACAGACCTTCTCGTTTCCGCAGAAACGGTCGGGGGAGCGACAAATTAAGGATCTAGAAAAAGCAGTGACGGCCGAGGTCGGTGAATGGGCAGGATTTTGACGAACCGAAAGCGTGCGGACTTACGGATTGGTGCTGTTTCGGAACAAACCGATCGCGGAATTCGTAGACAGCCAGCCATGCAGATCGCGGAAGGCGCGTGCACGGTGCGACACGCTGCTTTTCTGCACGTCAGTAAGTTGCGCGGTCGTGCAGCGAGATGGCGGATACCAAAATATCGGGTCGTACCCGAAACCGTGATCGCCGGCGGGCGCATCGGCGATGACGCCTTCAATCGACGTTTCGGTTTCGAAGACCAATTCCGATCCGCGCGCGACGGCGAGCGAGGTCACGAAGCGCGCCTCGCGAGGCCGGCGTCCGAGCCGCCGAAAAATCGCCGTAAAGCGATCGGCATACGGGGTGGCCGCGCCGAGAAACCGGGCCGAATGAATGCCGGGCTCGCCGCCGAGCGCGTCGATCTCGAGCCCGGAATCCTCCGCGACCGCGATCTGTCCGGTGGCCGCGGCGTAGGCGAGCGCCTTGATGCGCGCGTTCTCCCAAAACGTCGCGCCGTGTTCGTCAGGTTCCGGGACTGGCGCCACATCCACCAGCGTGATCACGTCGATCGGCAGATCGGCCAGGAGCGGACGAATTTCGCGAATCTTGTTCGGATTTGTCGTTGCGATGAGGAGGGGATGCCCTCCGTAGCCCTCGGGTTTCCTGGAGTCAGGGCGTCGGCGGATCATCGGCCGAGGATCGGCCCGATGATCGCGCGCTGCTTGGCGATCAGATCCGTAATCCCTTTGTCGGCCAGGGCCAGCAGGCCCGTCAGCGTCTCGCTCCCGAACGGCTCGGCCTCCGCGGTGCCCTGGATCTCAATGAACCGGCCGTCGCTCGTCTTGACGATGTTCATGTCGACGTCGGCTTTCGAATCCTCCGCGTAGGCGAGATCGAGCAGCGGCATGCCGCCGACAATGCCGACGCTGGTCGCGGCCACGTAATCCGAGATCGGGATGGTCTTCAGCTGGTCGGCCTGTTTCAATTTGCCGAGCGCGAGCACCAGGGCCACGAAGGCACCGGTGATCGAGGCGCACCGGGTGCCGCCATCGGCCTGGATCACGTCGCAGTCCAGCCAGATCGTCCGTTCGCCGAGCTGCTCGAGCTTCACCACCGACCGCATCGATCGGCCGATCAGCCGCTGGATCTCCATGGTGCGGCCGCCGACTTTTCCCGCGGTGGCTTCGCGTCCCGATCGCGTCGAGGTGGCGCGGGGCAGCATGCCGTACTCGGCTGTCACCCAGCCCTTGCCGGTGTTGCGCAGAAACGGCGGCACCTTGTCCTCGATGCTCGCCGTGCAGATGACGCGCGTGTGCCCGACGTCGATCAGCACCGACCCTTCCGCGTAGATGGTGAAGTCCGGCGTGATGGTGGTGGGACGAAGCTCGTCAGGCGAGCGATCATTCAGGCGGCTTTTCATTGATCAGACCTTCATTTTTCCTGAGCGGGCGCCGCAGGTCCACATGACCTGCAAGCGTATCCACTTCCTGGCCGCCGATGAGGATCTGCACGTCCTGCAGGTTCGGCAGGTTGGTGAGCAGCGCGTTGACGATCGTGTAGACCGTCATCAACTCCTGGAGCGAGCCGCCGGGGTGCGCGGTCCTGATCGACGGATCGAGATCGACGAACGCCTCGTTGCGCTGCGACACGAAGATGCCGCGCAGCGTCGCGCCCTTCGGAATTGTCGAGACCAGCGGGGCGGGGGCAGTGGCGGCCAGTTGCGCTTCGACGATCGATCGCGCCTGGGCGACCACGCCCTCGGCGAGCGCCACCTCGTTCTCGACCGGCACCAGGCGCAGGCCGTCTTCGGAGGCAAAGTAGAGCGTGGCCTTGATGCGCGGCACGGCCGCGGCCACCGGCGGAGCCGGTGCGGCTGGCCCGGCGGGTTCCGCGTCGTCTGCTGGCGCCGGCGTGGTGAGCAGCCGGCCCAGGGCGGTCATCAACACGAACGCAAACGCGATCGTCGCCACTGTCGTGGCGGCGATGGTTACCCACTGAGCCCGCGTCAATGCCTTCAGTTTCAGCTTGAGCTGCGGCATCTGCGGTTATGGCTCGAGCAGGCCCCGGAACTTCACGAGTGCGTCGAGCAGCGACTGGGCGACCTGATCCTGGTAGGCCGCGGTGGCGAGCTGGGTTTCCTGATCCGCGTTCGAGAGGTAACCGATCTCGACGAGCGCGGCCGGCATGTTGGCGCCGACCAGCACCCGGAACGGCGCCTGCTGCACCGCGCGCGCGCTCATCTCCACGCGTGTGGCCAGCGCCTGCTCGATGAAACCGGCGAGGGCCGCCGACTGTTCGAGATAGCGCGCCTGTGCCGTCTCCCACAGGATCAAGTCGATGGCCCGGCTGCCGCCGCCAAGCGCGGGCAGGGTGGTGCTGTTTTCATCGGCCTGCTTGCGCGCTTCGGCATCGGCGCGCTCGACGGTGAGGAAGTACACCTCCGCGCCCTTGAGCGCCGGCCGCACCGCGTAATTGGCATGAATGCTGAGGAACACGTCGGCGCGATGGTTGTTGGCAAAGGCCGATCGCTCGTCGAGCGAGAGCGTCCGATCGTCCTCACGGGTCAGGAACACCTTGAGGCCGAGTCGGCGCTCGATCAGCGTGCGCAGGCGTCGCGCGACCGCGAGCGTGATCTCCTTTTCGACGGTGCCGTTGGGGCCCTGCGTGCCAAGCTCCTCGCCGCCGTGACCGGGATCGATCACCACCGTGCGCAGCCCGGTGGACGGTCCCTGCGTGGGAATCACCAGCCGCGTATCCGGTGCGGGCGAGGGCGCCGGTGTCGGCGCGGCCTCGGTCGTGGCCGGCAACAGATCGATCGTCACTCGACCCGAACTTGCATCCGCTTGCGTGGTGGTCACGCGATGCATGGCGGTTCGCGGCCCGAGCGAGAGGATCACCGTTTGCGGCGTGTCGCCTGCGGTGATGCCGGTCAGAAAATTCTGCGGGGGGATCAACGGGACGCTGAGTTCGAGGGCATCGGCTTCGAACTGCACGACCAGGCGGCCCGGTTGAGCCGTGACGCGTGCCTCGGTGTTGGGCGTGACTTCGAAGGTCACCGCCACGTTGGTCGATCCGGCGTCGACACGGGCGACGATCCGCGGCACGCGCATCTCGCCGACGATCAACAGCCGCATCGCGCGCCGCAGATCGAGCCGCGTGTTGAGGGCCGACGACAGCGCGCGCGACAGGAATTCCACGGGCACGAACCAGCGATTGTCGCGGCGCAGCGCCGGCGCCGGCAGCGACACGAGCCTTCCGGCCACCGACACCACGTTGTGATCGGCGGTGAGCACGATCGACTGTCCGCCCGCCGTGATCGTCAGGCCGCCCGCCAGCCGATCCTCGCGCGACGTCGTGCCGAACGTGGCGTTGATGTCGTCGACGGCGACGTATTCCTGGTTGTTGATCGTCGTGATCGGCAGCGGCTTCCGTCCGTCGCGTGAGAGCACGGTGATGGACTGGGCCTGCGCCGAGGCGAGAAACGACCCTGTGGCCGCGACCATCAGAAACATGGCCGCGCCCGTAGAGAAATTGCGGAATTTCACGCTGTGCTAATCATCTCACGCCCCCGACAGGCATTGCTTCCCGACCTGCGGCACTTCCCGACGGGGAGCGCCTCCCGACGAGTCGTGCTTCCCATCAGATCTTTTTACCCATAAACCGGGTCCCGGCGATGGGCGTCTCGTAATACGGGTCGATGTCGACAAACCCGTGCGTTTCGTAGATCGCCTGCGCGTCGCCCATTTTCGGCAGCGTGTCGAGCCGGATCTCGGTGTAGTTAAGACGCCTGGCTTCGTCGCACAGTCGTGCGATCAATTGGCGGGCGAGGCCGCGGCCGCGTGCCTCCGGACGGACGTACAGCCGCTTCATCTCGGCGGTGGTGCGATCGAGCGGCCGCAGCGCGATCATGGCGAGGTAGCGGGGACCCTCGACGGCCACGAACAGCGCGCCGCGTGGCGGCGCGTAATCGCCCGGCAGGCCGTCCAGTTCCGCATTGATTTCCTGGAACGCGAGATCCAGGCCGATCCATTCCACGTACTCGCGCAGCATGGCCCGCACGTCGTCCATGTCCTCGGGACCCGCGGCTCGAATCTGAGTTTCTCCCGGCAAGCAGTTCCTTCCCCGGCCCGCAGTGCCGTCCCCGGCCCGCAGTGCCGCCCCCGGCACCCGTCGCCGCCATAAGCTTTTCCAACCGCGGGCCCTCCACCACAGTCTATGTGTCGTGAGCCTGGCTGAACTGACGCTGCCGATGCTGACCATGGCGACCTCCGAGGCCGCCGATGCCAACCCGGAAGTCGTTCATTTGGTGGCACTTGCGAGGACCGGGGACCGGGCGGCGTTCGGGCGGCTCATCGAAGCGCACCTCACGGCCGCGCGACGCGTGGCGCTGGCGGCCGTCGGCCAGCCCAGCGACGCCGACGAAGCGGTCCAGGAAGCCTCGGTGGCGGCCTGGAAGCGCCTCGACGCCCTCAACGATCCCAACGCCTTCCGCGGCTGGTACATGCGCATCGTCTGGCGCAAGGCGCTCGATCGCCGGCGGTCGCTGCGGTCGTGGTTCGATCGGTTCGGCGCGTCGACCACCGATGACCAGCGGCCGATCGAGTTGGCCTCCACGGATCCGTCGCCGGACCAGGTCCTGATCTCGCGCGAACTGGAAGCCGCGATCACGCACGTCGTGAATTCGCTGCCACCCAAGCTTCGCGATCCGTTCCTGCTCGCCGCCAGCGGCGATCACCGTTATGAAGAAATCGCGACGCTGCTTGGCGCGCCGGTCGGCACCATCAAGTGGCGCATTGCCGAGGCCCGCCGCGTGATCCGGATGAAGCTGGATCGCCTGGGCCATGGAGATCCGCGATGAAGCGCGACCAACTAGATCAGGCAATCGATCGCGTGGCGGCGCGGCTGACGCACGTCGATGACAACGATGCGCTCGCATCACACATCATCAACGCGCTGCCCGAGCGAGTCACCTGGTTCGGCTGGCTGTTCCACTCGTGGGCGCCGCGTCTGGCGATGATCGCCATCGTGGTGGCCGCGGGAATTGTCTGGGGGAACCGAAGGCAGGAGGCGGGCGCGCCGGGCGCATCACCGATTGCGAGCTTTCAACCGGTTACGACACCGACGGCACTGGTGGCCGCGGTGAGAGAAGCGGAACCCAACAGAACGATGCCTTTGGAACCCGTGGAACCCTTGGAACCCGTGGAACCGCAGGCGCGCGTTGACTTTGAAGGAAGCCTGCCCGCGCTCGTCGCCGTCGCGTCGTTGGAGCTTGATTCTTTGGCGCCCGTGAGTTTGCCCGAGGATGCGCCGTTGACATTGGCGCCGTTGGCGATCGCCGATTTGCCGCTGACGGACGGATTTCCCCAGCCTGAGAAGTAGAGGAGTTTCTTCATGAAGAAAGTGATGCTTGTTCTGTCGTGCTCGTTGTTGCTGATGCCGTCCCTGGGCGCAGCGCAAACCGGCAACGACCGGCCGAAGACCACGGCCCAGGTCCTGGCGGACGTCGAAAAGACCCAGGCGGTGAAGCAGAAAATCGAGGAAGCGGCGCAGAACAATCCGCGATTCATCCGCACGCTGACGAACGTGCAAATCGAGCTCACGCTGAGCGATCAAGCCGGCACGCAGGCGCCGGAGAAGAAAACGGTGTCGATGATTGTCTCGAGCGGCAACTGGGGCAAGATTCGCTCGGTGGGCAACGTGCGCCCGCAGAACGACGCACCGTTCGTGGTCGACTTGAACGTCGATGCCCGTCCCTTCGTGTCGGTGGATGGGCCGATTCAACTCGAATTGACGCTCGTTTACAGCCCCCCCGGCGGCGCCGACAAGGACACCTTGAAACCGCGCCCGACCGGTATCAACCAGAGCCTGACCGTGGTCCTCCAGAGCGGCAAGCCGCTGATCATCTCCCAGGCGGCGGATCCGGTGAGCGACCGCAAGGTAATCGTCGAAGTGAAGGCCACCGTCCTCAAGTAGCTCATATCTCTCACGGTTATGGGGCGCCCGCCGTCTCGGCGGGCGTCGCGCCGTGGCTCGCAAGGCGGTTCGCGAGCGAAGGTGGACAACCTAACTGACCCTGTGTGAGAATCCGAGTTCAGGCGCCGGACCATTAGACAATTTGGGCGTGAACAAGGAGATCGTCAGCATGGTTCGTGTGTCCCGAGGATTGTTCGGCAGCGCTGCGCTCGCCTGGCTTATGGCGGTGGGCGTGGCGGCGCAAACCCCCGCACGGCCTGCGGCCGTGCCCGCCGAAGCCAAAAAGATGAAGGCCGCCGTCGCCTCGTCTCCGGCGGCCATTGCCGCCGGCAAGCAGCTGTTCGCGAAGTACTGCCGCTTCTGCCACGGTAACACCGGCGCCGGCGACAGCACGATGGCGCCGAAGGACATGAAGCCGTCGAACCTGACCGACACCACGTGGACCCGCGGATCGAGCGAGGGCGAAATCTTCTGGATCATCCAGAACGGCGCGCCGCCCGAGTACCAGATGAAGCCCTTGAAGGGAAAGATCTCGGACGCCGACACCTGGAACCTCGTGCACTTCGTGCGCAGCCTTGGTGGTGTTCCGAAGCCGTAACGCGCTGTTGCTCGCTGCGTTCTTCCTGCTGGCAGCCACGACAGCGTGTGAATTCAAGAGTCCCGGTCAACCCAAGTGGGGTGACGACTCGGTGCCGCGCTCGCGCTGGGGCACGTCGCCGGTGTTTACGCCGGCGCGCGCGTCATTCGGCGAGGCGTTCCGGCAGTTCATCGGTTCCCGGCCCGATCCGGTGCCGCAGCCATTCGATTTCTCTCATCAGATCCACCTGACCAAAGGCGCGGTGTGCACCGACTGTCACACCGCCGTCGAACAGGGGCCGCGGGCCAGCCTGCCGAGCGTCAACACCTGCATGATCTGCCACTCGCAGATCGCCATTGATCGCCCGCTCATCCAGCAGATGACCGCGATGTATGAAAAGGGCCTCGACTTCCAGTGGCGGCGCGTCTACGACTACGCGCCGGCATCTCACGTGCGGTTCGATCACGCGCCGCACCTTCGCGCCAAGGTCGAGTGCTCGACCTGCCACGGCAACCAGGCGGAACAGACCGTAGCGCGCCGCGCCGTGAATATGGACATGGCGTTCTGCGTGAACTGCCACAAGTCGAAGCAGGCGTCGAACGACTGCCTGACGTGCCATTACTGACATGAAATCCGTCCCACAGGCGCCTTCAGCGGCCATCGACCGCCGGCACTTCATCAAGCTCACCGCCATCTCCGGCACCACCGCCGCGCTCGCCGCGTGCGGCAATCCCGAGAACCAGATCATCCGGTTCATTCCCGAAGACGAGCTCGTCCCGGGCGTCGCGACGTGGCAGCCGAGCGTGTGCCCGCTGTGCAACGCGGGCTGCGGCGTGATCGCGCGCGTGATGGAAGGCGACGCGGAAGTGTTCCGCAACGGCCAGCCCGGTGTGATCCGCATGGGGCTGGTCAAGAAACTCGAGGGCAACCCCGAGGATCCGATCAGCCAGGGCAAACTGTGCGCGCGTGGCCAAGCGGCGCTGCAGATCACCTACCACCCCGATCGCCTCGACAAGCCGCGCAAGCGATCGGGCGAGCGGGGCGGCGGTCAGTACGTCGACATCTCGTGGGATGAGGCCATCACGGAGCTGACCGGGCGGCTCGACGCGCTGGCGGCGGCCAACGATCAGAAGAGCCTCGCGTATGTGACCAGGCCGCGACGCGCCCGGCGTCTCGAGTTGATCGCGCAGCTGCTGCAGCGTTACGGCGCGCCGGCGCCGGCGACGTTCGAGGTGTTCAGCGACGAGGTGTTGCGTCGCGCCAACGCGATCAGCTTCGGCGCCCACCAGTTGCCGACGTTCGATCTCGAGCACTCGCGTTACGTCCTGGTGTTTGGTGCGGATATCCTCGGCACCTGGAATTCCGCGGTGGCGCAGAGTGCGGCCTACGGCCGCATGCGGCAAGGGCGAGCCGGGGTGCGCGCCAAGTTCGTGCACGTGGATGCGCGCCTGTCGCAAACGGCGGCCAATGCCGACGAGTTCGTCGCCATCCGGCCGGGCACCGACGGTGTGCTCGCGCTGGGTATCGCGCGGGCGATCGCCGTACAACGCGGCCGCGCGATCGACCCTGCCGCCGCGCCATTTACCCCTGAGGAAGTTGAGCAGCGGACGGGCGTGGCCGCGGCGAAGGTTGAGCGGCTGGCGCGCGAGCTTGCCGCGAATGCCCCGGCGGTGGCGATCATCGGCGGCGCCCCGCTCGCGCATACCAACGGACTGTTCAACGCGGTGGCGGTCAACACGCTCAACCGCGTCGCCGGCAGCGTCAATCAGCCTGGCGGCCTCTCCTTCATCTCGACGCCCGCTTCCGGGCCGACGCGGAGCCTCTCGGAGATGCTCCAGGGCGAGGCGCCCAAGGTGCTGCTCCTGGACGATGTGAATCCCGTGCATGGATCGCCGGCGTCATGGAACGTCGCCGATCGCCTGAACCGCATTCCGTTCATTGCCAGCTTTGGATCGTTCATCGACGAAACGAGCGCGCTGGCGGATTTGATCCTGCCGGATCATTCCTTCCTCGAATCCTGGGTCGACGCGGCGCCGGAGAGCGGTGCCGCGAAGGCGGTGCCGGTGAAGTTCGGGCCGGTCATGCGTCCGCTGTATGACACGCGATCAACGCCCGACGTGCTACTCGATGTGTCGCGCCGCCTCGCGACGCCGCTAGCGGGTCTGCCGAATTCGTACGAGGACTACCTGAATCAGGAGCCGACACGATCCGCCGAAGCGCGCCGCGCGACCGTGGACGAGGCGCGGCGTGCGAAGGCGGACGGCACGGTTCGCTACGCGGACCCGCAGTTCGACGGTGACGCGTTGCAGTATCCCTACCACCTGATTCCGCACGCGTCGCAGGCGCTCTACGACGGCTCGCTCGCGCACCTGCCGTGGCTGCAGGAGCTGCCCGATCCGATGACCTCCGGCATGTGGTGCAGTTGGGTGGAGATCAACGCGAAGAAGGCCGAGGAGCTCGGCATTCACCAGGGTGACGTGATCGAGGTCACCTCGACTCAAGGCAGCCTGCGCGCGCCGGCGTTTCTGTCGCCGGGCATTGCGCCGGATGGCGTCGCCATTCCCGTCGGCCAGGGTCACACGAACTTCACGCGCTACGCGACCAACCGCGGCGTGAATCCGATCGCGATTCTCGCGCCCGCCACGGTGCCGGAAACCGGCACGCTCGCGTGGGCGGCCACGCGCGTCAAGATCGCGCGCGTCGGCGGGCCGGATGAGAGCCTGATCCTGTTCGGCGGCGCAACGCGCGAACGCCCCGAATGGACCCACGGCCGCGGAGACGTCTAGAAGTGAGATGTCAGAAGTGAGATTTATGATTTGGAAAAATCGAAAATCAATCTGCAATCTGAGATCTGAGATCTGACATGCCTTTCAGATGGGGTATGGCGATCGATCTCGACAGGTGCACGGGCTGCGAAGCCTGCGTCACGGCGTGCCATGCCGAAAACAACATTCCCTCGGTGGCGCCGGAGCAGGCCGGGCGCGGCCGGGCCATGCATTGGCTGCGCGTCGAGCGCTATTACGAGGGCGACTTCCCGAATGTGCGGGTGAAGTTCCGTCCGGTGTTGTGCCAGCAGTGCGATAACGCGCCGTGCGAAGCCGTATGCCCGACCTATGCGAGTCACCAGAACGAAGACGGTTTGAACGCGCAGGTCTACAACCGCTGCATCGGCACGCGCTACTGCGCCAACGCGTGTCCGTACAACGTTCGCTTCTTCAACTTCTTCAATCCAGAGTGGCCGAAGCCGTTGCACCTGCAGCTCAACCCCGACGTCTCGATCCGCGAAGTCGGCGTGATGGAGAAGTGCACCTTCTGCATCCAGCGCATCAAGGCCGCCAAGACCGCCGCCAAGGCCGAGCAGCGCGCCATCGCCGATGGCGCCCTGCAGACGGCGTGTTCGCAGGCGTGCCCGACCACGGCGATCGTGTTCGGCGACCTTAACGATCCCAACAGCCGCGTCGCGCGGCTCGCGCATTCACCGCGCGGCACCAAGCTCCTCGAAGATCTCGGCGCGGAGCCGAAGATCACCTATCTGCAAAAGCAGCCCTGGCATGAATCGGACGCTTACTAAGCCGATCGCGGACGACCTGATCCGCCCGCTGTTCCAGACGTCGGTCTGGTTCTACGTGATTGTCCTCGCGGCCGGCACGGTGGTGGCGTGCGGCTTCGCCGCGTGGCTGTACCAGATGTGGAACGGCATTGGCGTGGCGGGCATCCGCTGGCCGGTGTTCTGGGGCTTCTATCTCGTCAACTTCGTGTTCTGGATCGGCATCAGCCACGCCGGCACGCTGATCTCGGCGATCCTGCGGCTGGTCGACGCCGGCTGGCGGCGTCCCGTCACGCGCTGCGCCGAGGTGATCACCGTGTTCGCGCTGATGATCGGCGCGATGTTCCCGATCATTCACCTCGGCCGTCCGTGGCTGGCGTTCTGGCTGTTCCCGTATCCGAGCGCCCGCGAGATCTGGCCGAACTTCCGCTCGCCGCTGGCGTGGGATTTCTTCGCCATCAACACCTATCTCACCGGCAGCGTGCTGTTTCTGTTCCTGCCGATGATTCCCGATTTCGCGCTGGTGCGCGATCGCTCCACCGGGTGGCGGCGCCGCGTCTACGGCGCGCTCGCCTTCGGCTGGCGCGGCACCACCAGGCAGTGGAACCGACTCGAATCCGCGATGCAGATCATGGCCGTCGCGATCCTGCCCGTCGCCGTGTCGGTCCACACCATCGTGTCGTTCGATTTCTCGATGGCCATTGTGCCGATGTGGCATTCGACGATCTTCGGGCCGTACTTCGTGGCCGGTGCGATCTTCAGCGGCATTGCCGCGCTGATCATCGCCATGGCGGTGCTGCGCAAGACCCTGCGGCTCGAGAAGTATCTGCTGCCGCTTCACTTCGAAAATCTCGGCAAGTTGCTGCTGTTGATGAGCGTGCTGTGGACGTACTTCGTGTTCGCGGAGCGCTTGACCGTGTGGTACGGCAACGAGCCGCACGAGATGGCGGTGTTCTGGGCCACGCAGCGCGGCGAGTTCGCGCCGTTCTACTGGACGATGGTGGTGTGCAACTTCGTGATCCCGTTCGTGCTGCTGTCGAACGTCTATACGCGCACCATCACCGGCTGCGTCATCGCCTCATTCGCCGTCGTGATCGGGATGTGGCTCGAGCGGTTCCTGATCATCGTGCCGTCGCTGGCCCACAAGCAGTTGCCGTATGCGTGGGGGAGCTACGCACCGCGGCCGGTGGAAATGATGATCATGGCCGCGACGTTCGCGGGAATGGTGCTGCTCTATGCGCTGTTCTCGAAGTTCGTGCCGATCATTTCGATCTGGGAGCTGAAGGCCGGGGAATTGACCGCTCCACAGGGGCACGCGACGCCGGCCCATTCGGCGGTCAAGGTTGCGCCGGAGGCCGGCTCGTGAGCGCGATCTACGGCCTCTACTCCGATCCCAACGTCGCGCAGCGGGCCGTCGACAACCTGCGTTCGGCGGGCGTGTCGGATCGCGACATCACCGTCATCTCATCCGAGCCGTTCGAGCAGTTCGAATTTGGTCACCGGGATGCGAAGACCGCCATGCCCTGGATCGCCGCCGCCGCGGGGATCGCCGGCTTGCTGGCGTCGTATTACCTGTTGGGTCTGTCTCAGATGTCGTGGCCCCTCAAGACCTCCGGCATGCCCATCGTCCCGCTGTGGACCAACCTGATCATCATGTTCGAGATGACGATGTTGAGCGCGATCATCGCCACGGTGATCACGCTGCTCATCACCGCCGGCCTGCCGAGCCGCGGCGGTAAGATGTACGATCCTGAAGTGTCGGACGGCTATATCCTGGTCGGCGTCGAAAATCCTTCTGACGCGTCCCGCCTCGAGTCGGCGCTGGCGCTCGACGGCGGTCGCGTCAAAAATATTTAGTCCACGGATTACACGGATTACACGGATTGATGCGCCGACGAACGCATGGTCAGCCGAACTGCAGACCACGGTCCGCGGCGCCCGGCTTCGCCGGCTTCGCCGGGCGCGTGGCGCAACCCACGATGACGGGAAAACGAGAGACCAACTTCATCGCAGGCGTCACTCGTTTTCCCGTCTGCGTTGGTTGCGCGACGGCCGAGCGGCGCCTGGATGCGGCCATCGCGGC
>CAZEMI010000175.1:0-9446 GCA_964513235.1 uncultured Acidobacterium sp. | reverse complement strand
CTGTCGCGAACAGTCATGTTGTAAATACTTGTAGGTTAAAGCTCTATTGTCCAATTTAGGAGCCGAACAGTATCAGCAGGTCAGGAATCCTGGGCGGGTCCCAGACCCTCAACATCGCATTCCTGCACCCGGACAAGTTTGCCGACGTCGGCGTCTTCAGTTCCGGTGCGGCCCTCGGAGGCGGCCAGATCACGGACTGGGAGTCGGCCCACAAGATCGGTCTTGCCGACGCGGGCCTCAGGAAAGGTCTGAGACTGTTGGGGCTCAGCACAGGCGTGGACGACTTTGTCCTCCCCAATTCGAAGAGCACTGTGGAGATGCTGAAGAAGAACGGGTTCAATCCCATGTTCAAGGAAAGCGCCGGTGGACACACCTGGCTCAACTGGCAGGCGTATTTGAACGAATTCGCGCCCCAGTTGTTCCAGTAGGACTCGACCCGGACTGGACCGACGAGGTCAGGCTCTGCACCCCGATGGCTACACGGACGAACATGGCTGTGGCCTCGGCACCACGATGGCGAGGACGCGCCGGGGTTGGTGGATGCACGCGACAAGCCATGGGCCTGAACACGGCAGAGGCACGGAAGCGGCGGGCCGACTTCGTCTCACTCGCCAAACCGCAGGGCGGGCGTTGAGGCGATGGCGGGGGGCCGCCCAGGCGCGAAGGCGATACCAGGCGTTCGCGAATGGGGATGCCATCACCTCGTGCGGCTTCTGATGCTCTGTGAGCTTGTAGCTCAGCTCAGGCAGGACCGACGCGCCGCCGTCGTCCAGGTTCACGATGCTGGTCCCGCCGAGCGTCAGGTACGTTCACGCGTGCGTACAGGTAATGCCGCATCGGCGCCCGCTGTTTATCGCGCTGCTGGTGGCGCCGCGGGCTGACGCGGCGGCAGGTTGACGGTGACGACGAACCGCTGCGCGTCGGCGGTGGCGACGTCGCTCAACTGCGCGGGGCCGCCGAGGCCCGGCGGCACCTCGAACAGCTTCCGCGGCGCGCCGACCGTGACCGTGGGTCCGGCGATCACGTCGGAGGCCATCCACGCCTGGCCGGGCGGCTGCGAGAGGTAGAGCAGCTCGCGGCCGTCAGCACGCCACGCGATGCCGCCGATGGCGTTCGCCGTTGAAACCTTGACGGGCGTGTTCCTGACCGAGGCGGTCAAGGCGTCCTGCGACGAGCCGTCGATCGCCATGACATACGCGTCAAAGCGGCCGGCGGGCTGATTGATCACGGCGCCGAAGGCGAGCAGCTTCCCGTCCGGCGAGAAGCGTCCGCCGCGTGCGCTTGGGATCGGCAGCGCCACCGGCGCGCCGCCCACGGCCATCACCCACATCGTGTCGTTTGCCCAGAACGTGAGCAGCTTGCCGTCGGACGACCAGTCGGTCAGGAAGATCGTCGCGCCGTCGGTGTGCTCGTAGAGGCGCTCTTCAGCGCCGCTGCCGTCCGCTGCGCGGCGATAGATGCCGAACGTGTTGCCGCGCGCGGATGTGAACGCGATCGATTGGCCGTCGGCCGACCACACCGGCGTCAGCTCGCGCGGCTCGTCGTTGGTGATGGCGCGGTCGCGCCCCGTCGCGACGTCGTAGACCCAGATGTCCTGGTTGCCGCTGTCGGGGTCGACCTTGACCGCGGCGATCCGTGAGCCGTCGGGCGAGATCGCGGACATCACGTAGAACGACGGCTCGCCGACGCGCGCCACGACCGCGCCGGCGCGGTCGAGCACGGAGAGCTGCTGCCGGCCGCCGCTCTCGCGCTTGGCGCGCGCCAGGAAGCGCCCGAGCGTGCCGTTCTTGCCCGCTGCCTGGATGGCCAGCTTGGTGCGCATGCCGAGTGCCTGCTGGAACGCCGGCATGTCAGCCCGGTCCACCAGCTCGAAGGCGAAGCCGACCATGCCCATCTCGTCGTACGACTGTTCGCCCCAGAGGGCGCGGCGCGGCGGGCTGATCGGATTGCGAGGGTTGGCGGCGGAGTTGTCGTAGGTGATCGTCGCGTCGATACGCGTGCCGCGCGGCAGCGTGAACGGTTCCTTGTAGACGTAGCTGTCCTGCCAGTTGAAATCCCAGTCCTTGATCCACAGCAGCGGCGTCGTCGAGCCGTCAGGCAGCGTCGCCACCGCCTTCATCTCGCGCGCCAGGTAGTGCGCGTGCGCGTTGGCGAGGTAGACCCTGACGTCTCCCGGCAGCGTGAAGCTGTCCCTGATCACCCAGTCCTTCGTTCCGGCCGGAATGTCGATGCCGGCGCCGAAGCCGAACAGCGCCGGCAGCTGCACCCCCGACAGCGCCTTGTCGGGAGCCTTGTCCGCGAAGTAGATCCCGATCAGCGATTTCTCGGTTTCGGGCTTGCCGGTCGGGTGGAAGTGCACTTGCAGCAGGAAGTCGGACCCCTTCGGCACGCGCGTCGCGAATCCCTCGGGGAACATGCGGGGAGTCGCGCCCACGGCCCACCCGCCGAGCCCGCCCGCTTCGGCGGCCCCTCCGGCCCCGACACCGACCGTGCCCATGCCGCCAAAGCCCGGACGGCCGTCGGCGCCATCCCTCGCGGCCAGGCTGCCGCCGGCCACGTGCGCGAAGAGGGCGTGGTGCACCACCTTGCGCGCGCCCGGACGGTACTCGATGCCGCGCACCCACGTGTCTTCCATCAGACTTGTCGGGATGACGAAGTTCCGGAACACGTCGGGGCCGCTCGCCGGGATGTCGAACCCCGCCGGCATCTCGAGGACGAGATCGGGTTGACCGAGGCGCCAGCCGTCGGCGGGGAATTCCGGCAGCCTCGGCATGCGTCGTTCGTCGCCGCGCGGCAGGCCCTGCTTCACCCACTCCCCAATCGTGGCGATGTGCGCGTCGGTCAGCCGGCGCTCGCCGATGAACTCACCGAAGCCGGTCTCGGCATGCCACGGCGGCATGTAGCGCGACGCCGTCACGCGCGCGATCAGCGCGCCCCGCTTGGCGACATCCTCGTACGAGAGCAGCGAGAACGGCGCCGCTTCGCCCGGCCGATGGCACGATACGCAGTTGGCGTAGACGATCGGCGCCACGTGCTCGGCGAAGGTCACCCCTCCATTCGCGCCAGCCTGTGGCGCGGCGTTCGAGCGGCTCTGGGCGAGAACGACCGCGGACCCGATTACGACCACCGCGGCCAGGGAAGGAAACAGGTGTCGGCGCATTCTGGCTCCTGACGTCTGGCTTCGGGCTTCCTATTTCTTGCTGATCGAGGCAGGGTCGACGATGTAGCAGCCGACTGGTTCGGTTTCCGGTGTGGCCACGAAGCGTCCGGTCGTGACGGCCTCGAGCGCGTCGCGCAGCTCGTGCGACGTGACCGTCTGCCGCGGCCTGCCGAGATCGGCGTAGGCGTTGTCGATGCGTCCGCGGTAGCGGATGTCGCCGCCGCGATCGACAAGGACCACCGACGGCGTGATGGTTGCCTTCGCGCGCTTCGCGACCGTCCGCGTGCGATCGACTGCGGCCGGGAACGTGGCGCCGTAGCGGTACTCCTCGAGGTGTTTGCGCACGCTGTCGTCGAGCGGCGTCGGCGATGCGCCGAGATCGACGTCCTCGTAGACCAGCGTGCAGTCAACGCCGCGTGCGGCGTACTCGCGGCACACCTGCTGAATGGTCGGCGCGTACCAGTTCGAGATCGGGCAGTCGGTGGCGATAAAGAAGACGGCGCTGGACCTCGCCGACGGCCCGAGCAGCTGCATGGGACGGCCGTCGAGGCCGCGGATCGAGACGCTATCGCCCGTCGCGGGCAACGCGACCGCACACAGCACGGCACAGAGTATGAGCGCGCGCGGGTAGCGCATCTGTCTGATCCTTTACGACGACTAGCTCGTAGATGTTCGAGGTATGAGATTGTCGATAATCGAGGTATCCTTGTCAAGCATGCCGAAGCCTTCCGATCTGCTGCAACCCCTACGCGGAGCGGTTCGTGCGGTCGGTGAACGAGGAGTGCCTGAATCGCGTGGTTCCGATCGGCGAACGGCACTTGCGTTGGACGCTTCACGAGTTCGCGACGCACTACCATCGTGAGCGCAATCAGCAAGGACTCTCGAACGAGCTGATCGAGCGGTCCTGCCGCGCAACGACCGACCGGTGCGATTCGCCGGCGGCAGCGAATCGGTGCCCAGTTCAGTATCGCTGAGGACCGGGCACGAATGAGCTTGCCATGAGATCGAAATCCTCTGGACGACGACGGGCTACTGGCTGTTCAACGCCGACGCCTACCTGAATTACTCGTCCAGCGAGACGTGGGACCCCATTCCGGCCAGTTCCGCATGGCGTCTTTCGTCGATCGACCTTGCCGCTCCGGTCTTCGGCGAACACGCTTTGGTGTCCCTTGTGCAGCCGCACGAGCCGGCGTTCTCGGCCATAATCCTCCGGAATGCCTACCGTCCGCGAAGCCACCGTCTGCCTGCTGCGCGAGCTCGGGATGACCACCATCTTCGGCAACCCCGGGTCGACCGAGCTGCCACTCTTCCGCGACTTCCCCGACGAGTTCCGCTACGTCCTCGGCCTGCAGGAATCGGTCGTCGTCGGCATGGCCGACGGCTACGCGCAGGCCACCGGCAACGCGGCGCTCGTCAACCTGCACTCGGCCGCGGGCGTCGGGCACGCCATGGGCAACATCTTCACCGCGTACCGTAACCGGACCCCGCTCGTCATCACCGCCGGACAGCAGGCCCGAGCGATCCTGCCGTACGAGCCGTTCCTGTTCGCGAGCGCGCCGACGAAGCTGCCGGAGCCGTACGTCAAGTGGGCGGTCGAGCCGGCGCGCGGCGAGGACGTGCCGGGCGCGATTGCCCGGGCCTACTACCTGGCGATGCAGGAGCCGTCCGGCCCGGCCTTCGTGTCGATTCCGGTCGACGACTGGGATCGGCAGTCGGACGCCGTGCCGAGGCGTACGGTCAGCCGCGCCCTCTTCCCGGACCCGGCGCTCGTGGCACAGGTCGCGGCCATGCTCGATCGCAGCAGCCGTCCGGCGTTCGTGGTCGGATTCGGCGTCGATCGGAACGGGGCGTGGGACGAGGTCGTCGCGCTCGCCGAGCGGCACCAGGCGTCGGTGTGGGTGAGCCCGATGTCGTCGCGGTGCAGCTTCCCCGAGCGCCATCCGTTGTTCGCCGGCTTCCTCCCCGCCATCCGCGAGCAGATCGTCACGTGCCTCGACGGCCACGATCTGATCCTCGCGCTGGGCGCGCCGGTGTTCACGTACCACATCGAGGGGTTCGGCCCGCACGTGCCTCCGGGCGCCACGCTGGCGCAGATCGTCGACGATCCGAACGTGGCCGCATGGACGCCGCTCGGCACCGCGCTCGTCTGCAACGTCCGCCACGGCGTGGCGGCGATCCTGGAGCGCTCGACGCCGCCGGCGCGCCCGTCGCCGCGCGGACGCAGCTCACCGCCGCGCGTGAACGCGGACGGCGGCCTGTCGATCGCCTTCCTGATGCAGACGCTTGCCGACCTGCGGCCGCCCGACAGCGTCGTCGTCGAGGAATCGCCGTCCAGCCGGAAGACGATGCAGGCGTACCTGCCGATCGAGCGCCCGCACAGCTTCTTCACCTGCGCCAGCGGCGGTCTCGGGCACAGCCTCCCGGCGGCGGTGGGCATCGCGCTGGCGAAGGCGCCTCGCGGACAGGACAGCGCCAGAGACGCCCCGCGCGTCATCGGCCTGTTCGGCGATGGCTCGGCGATGTACTCTATTCAGGCGTTGTGGTCGGCCGCCGACCTCGGGCTGCCGATGACGATCGTCATCGTCAACAACGGCGGCTACGCAGCGCTGAGCGAGTTCTCCGCTCACTTCAACATCAGGCAGCTGATTGGCACGAAGCTGCCGGGGCTCGACTTCGTTGGCCTGGCGCGGGCCATGGGCTGCACCGGTGCCCGCGTCGACCGCGCGGGCGACCTGGCGCCGGTGCTGCGCGAGGCGCTGAACTCCTCCGGGCCGTTCCTCGTGGACGTGGCGGTGGCATCCTGAGCGCCAGCCCGCCGATCAGCGCGGCCGACCGCCGCATGCTCGCCTCGTGCTTTCTCGGCACGACGATCGAGTGGTACGACTTCCTCGTCTACGGCTCTCCTGGCGCCGCTCGTCTTCGACCGGCTGTTCGTCCCGCAGTTGAGTCCGGCGGACAACGCGACACGACGTCGGCCATACCGGCGCCCGAACGCACAGGCGCCGCAGGCGGCTATCTGCAGAAACTCCCGGCGGTTCCTCATCGCATCATGCTCCTGGCGCCGATCGGGCTGCATCGGCCTCGCGTCCGGGCCCGTGGCCGCGGCCGTCCGACCGCCACAATGTTACGCGACAGGCGCCGCGGCGTGCGCCCTGGTTCGACCAGGGCGTTGGCCCATGCGACGCCGTGAAGCCGACTCACCGTTCGTCTCGCCCCGGCGATCGATTTCCGGATCGGGGTAGTATTTGGGACGTCGGCTCGAGTGGGGGGCGAAACGCGCCGACGTGACACGGCCGAGCCACCCAGGGAGGTTCACACCGGATGCGTACGAATCGCTTGACGACCCTGAGCTGCGGGGCGCTTGCCATGATGATCTTTGCCGGCGTGGCGTTCCTGAACGCGCAGGCCCCGGCCGCGCCGCAGGCCGCGCCGGCCCCGCCCGCGCAGGGTACGGGCCGCGGCGCCGCGACACCCGGCACCGAGACCGGCTGGTCCACGTTTCAGACGCAGTGCGCCGGCTGTCACGGGGTGGTCACGCCCATCGGCACCGCGCCGATGGTGTCAGCCATCCGGGCCATGACGCCGGATCGGATCTACGCGGCGCTACAGGGGAAGGCCCACCACGGCCGGACGCTGACCGACATCCAGGCGCGGCGCGTGGGCGAGTTCATGGGCGGGCGGCCGCTCGGCAGCACGGACGCGGGCGACGCGAAGGACATGCCGAACCCGTGCAGCGCGAATTCCCCGATGACCGATCCCGCGCGGGCGCCGGCGTGGAACGGGTGGAGCACCGACCTCGCGAATACGCGGCTGCAGCCGGCGGCGGCGGCGCGCCTGACTGCGGCAGACGTGCCGCGTCTCAGGCTGAAATGGGCGTTCGGGTTCCCGCACGGCGAGACGAACAACGCGCAGCCCACGGTCGTCTCTGGCCGGGTGTTCGCCGCGAGCGACAACGGGTATCTCTACTCGCTCGACGCGAAGACCGGCTGCGTCCACTGGTCGTACCAGCAGGGCTCGATCGTCCGCAACTCGCCGGCGGTCGGTGCCGTGTCCGCCGGGGGCGCACAGTGGGCGGTGTTCTTCGGCGACGGGCACGCCTACGTGCACGCCGTGGACGCACAGACCGGCCGGCAGCTCTGGCGCGTACGGGTCGATGAACATCCGGTCGCGCGTATCACCGCCGGCGTGAAATATCACGACGGGCGCGTCTACGTGCCCGTCTCGGGCTCGGAAGAATTCAGCGCCGGCAACATCGACTACCCGTGCTGCACCAGCCGCGGCGCCCTCGTCGCGCTCGACGCGAACACCGGGAAACAGATCTGGGCGACCTACAACGTCGGCGAGCCGAAGCCGTGGAAGCAGAATCTGAACGGCGTGCAACTGTATGGGCCGTCGGCGGGCGGCATCTGGGCGGCCCCCACGATCGATCCGGTACGGGGCGTTGTCTATGTCGGCACGGGCGACGCGGTCACGCCGCCGGAGTCGCCACTCACCGATGCCGTGGTGGCGATGGACCTGAAGACCGGCAAGGTGATCTGGTCGTGGCGTTCCGTCGAGTACGACCTGTTCATGGGCGGCTGCGCCGGGGCGACGCGCAGTGAAGCCTGCCCCAGCCCGATGGGACCCGATTTTGACATCGGCAACTCGCCGATGCTGGTGACGCTGCCCACCGGTAGGCGTGCGCTGTTCGTCGGCCTCAAGAACGCCGACGTCGCCGCACTCGATCCGGACGACAACGGCAGGCTGCTGTTCCGCGTGAACCCGCTGGGCGCGAAACCGGGCACGCTCGGGCGGGGTGGCCGCGGTTCGATCGTGTGGGGCGGGGCCGCCAGCGAGGGGCGCGTCTATTACGGGACGGGCGCGGCGGGGCTCGCCGCCGTTCAGGCCGCCACCGGTACGAACGCGTGGCTGTTCACCGCGCCCGGACTGCGTGGCGGACGCGCCGGCCTCGGCGCTGCGCCGACCGCCATTCCCGGCGTCGTCTTTCAGGGCGCGACCGACGGGCAGCTGTTTGCCGTGAGTGCCGCGGACGGCAAGCCGTTGTGGCAGTTCAATACGGCTCAGGATTTCGAGACCGTCAACAAGGTCACGGCGCGAGGCGGGGCGATCAACACGTCGGGCGCCGTGGTCGTCGATGGCATGGTCTACGTCAGTTCGGGCTACGCGATCATCGCCGGCGCGTCGGCGGGCAACGTGTTGCTTGCGTTCGGGGTCGAGTAGGCGCGACGCCATCCCCGCCGCGACGATGGCGACACACCGCTCGCGCCGTCGGTGAACGCGATGGGCCGCGGCTCGTCACGCGCGAACGCCGGCTTGCCCCGCCGAGGCGCGGTGGCGGGCGATGCGACCGCCCGCCACCGGCGCCGCTGCTGAAGATTCGAAGGTCGACGAACTCACCCATCGCCCGTAGCCGGCGGCGTTGGGATGCACGTTGTCGCGCTCCCGCACCGGATCATCCCCGGCCGCGGCAACGGCGCCGCGACTGGCAGCGACAGAGCACGAGGATCGGAATCCGTCGTGCCCTTCGTGATCGGCGCGGGCGCGTCAGCGGGCCGGCGCCGGTGCAGAGCGCTGGCGAGGACGAATCTCCGCGAAGTAGTTCGTGACCTGATCGGGATCGTAGAGCCACGTGGTCACCAGCCCCGGCAGCGTTTCGCCGAGCGGTTGCTCCACCGGGATCGCGCGCTGCTGCGCCAGCGCCCAGATCGGGTCGACAGCCTTGACGACATACTGGATCCCTGCGAGCTGCCGATTGACTGGCCTCGGCCCCGCCGTCGCCCACACGCTGATGGTCGTCGAGCCGTGCCGGAAGGGGTACTTGGTTACCCCCAGCACCAGGTCGTTTACCGCCGGAAGCTCGTCGAGGCCGACGAACGTGCGATAGAACGCGCGGCTCTTCTCGAGATCGTTGGCTGCGATCCCGATCTCGAGATGTCCGTAGGTCTCTTGCGGCGCACTGGGCGCAATCACGAGTTGCACCCATTCGCCGTCCGGATCGGCGACGAGCGCGCTACGCACGTCCTGGGTCGTCTTGAACACCGGCGCCGGGAAGCCGTGAGCCGCGAAGCGCTTCGTCAACGCCTCCTCGTCGGCAAGCCACATCGTCCAGAGGCGCACGCCGGCGGCATCGTGGATCCCGCCGCGCGTGAACTTCGCGTTCGCCCCCGCTCTGGTGAACTTCAGCTGCGAGGGACCGACCTGGTAACGCGACACGCCGCCGACGGCGCCGATGTCGCCGAACCCGAGCACCTGCCCGTAGAACTCCAGCGTCTTGACGCCGTCGCCG
>CAZEMI010000174.1:0-7602 GCA_964513235.1 uncultured Acidobacterium sp. | reverse complement strand
GGATACTCATAGCGGCCGGCCCGGTCATTGGCGAGATTACGCGCGTATTCCCGCTCGGCGACTTCGAATGTCGAGAAGTACGATTTGATTGCGTCCTCCGACGTCATCACCACCAGCGCACTGGTACCGGCGACCGCGACCGCGATCGCGACGATGGCGTGCCTGATGTTCGACCGCGGATCGCGCCGCATGAGGAAGAGTGCCGGCAGAAAAGCGGGCGGTACGACGATGACAGCCGAGAACAGCAGAAACGCCTGCGTCTGAATCGAACCCAGATCGATCGCCGGACCCCAGGCGTACGACAGTCCTAGCAGTGCCAATACCCCGACGGTCTTCGCGAGCCCGAATGCGAGCATCGCGGACGCCGCCGCGCGCGGAGTAGGGACCCATTCACCCATCACTGCCATCCTCGCCAACGAAGTGGCGTAAGCTGTTGCGCCGGATCCGAACACGCGTGCGACGCGCCATGCACCGGCGGTCCGCGCTTCCATCAACTCCCGCTGCCAATCCGCGATGAGCGGCTCAAAGACGTCGCGGCGCGCATGTTCGCCGCACAGCCACTCCGCGATCGCGAGCCAGCTTTCCACTTGGCACCAACCCTTAGGCACCCTACGCACCTGTACGCACGGTACGCACTGACAACCCGTACATTTCTTCCGCCGCCTGCCACGCCGCGAGCGCGCGCATGGCGAATCCCGTGGGGCGATAGAGACGACGCGGCAGGCCAATCGCCCCGGCGGGCATCGCCTCCTGCCGCGATTCCAGGTAGCCCTTGTCCTGCATCCGGCCGAGCGTGACGTAGACGGTGCCGCGCTTCAGGCGCCCGTCCGACAACTCGACCATCCGGAGGCCGAAGAGCTCGTCGTGCGCCGCCAGCAGCTCGATGATCGTCCGCTCGGTGGCCGAAAACTTCGGCAATTGCTCGTTCACGCCAATGATTATCGATCTTACAAAAAGTAAGTCAAGCGCAAAAGGGTGCACAGGGTGCACGGGGTGCACAGGGTGCTGCGCAGGTGCGCCGAAATGCGGCGTCACCTTATACTCCCAAGCAGTGAAGCGTCCCTTCGGCGTTGCGCTCCTGATCTGCGCGGTCGCGATGCCGGCCGCCGCCCAACACGCTTCCAAACCGCCGGTCGCGCCCGCGACCTCACACGTCCCGGGCATGGCGTCCTCGGCCCAGGCCGAGCTCGTCAAGCAGTACTGCACCGGCTGCCATAACGATCGCAGCAAGGCGGGCGAGCTGACGCTGGCCGGCTGGAACGTGACCCGCGCGTCTGCGGATCGCGAGCTCACCGAAAAGATGATTCACAAGCTGCGCGCCGGCATGATGCCGCCGAGCACCGCGCGACGGCCCGCCGGCGGGCAGATCACGCAGCTCGTCTCCGCGCTCGAAACACGCATGGATGCGGCCGCCGCGGCCGACCCGAATCCGGGGTGGCGGCCGTTCCAGCGATTGAACCGCGCCGAGTACTCGCGAGAGGTCCGGCACCTCCTCGAGCTCGACGTCGACGTCACCGCGTTCCTGCCCGCCGACACAATCAGCGACGGCTTCGACAACGTCGCCGACGTGCAGACCTTCTCGCCGACGTTGATGGAGGGCTATCTGCGAGCCGCGAGCCGCATCGCGATGCTGGCCATCGGCGATCCGGAGAGCTCGGCGACGCAGGCCACCTTCAAGCTGCCCAAGACGGCGTCGCAGATGGCACGCGTCGAGGGCGCGCCGCCGGGCACCCGCGGCGGCATTTCGGTGGACCACACCTTTACCGCCGACGGCGACTACGTGTTCAGCATGGACTTTTTCGCCGAACCGCTTGGCTACCTGTTTGGCAACACGCGCCCCGGCGAAGAGATCGAAGTGTCGCTCGACGGCGCGCGGCTCGCGCTGCTGCCGATCAACCCGCGCCTCAGCGAGGAGAAGACCGGCCTCACCATCAAGACCCCGGCGCTCCACGTCAGCGCCGGCACGCATCGTGTCACGGCGGCGTTCATTCAGCGCTACGAAGGGCTGATCCCCGCTCTGATCGCGCCGATCGATCACACGATGGCCGACACCGAGATCGGCATCGCCTTTGGCATCACCACGCTGCCGCACCTCCGCAGCCTGAGCATCGTCGGCCCGCATCGCGTCACCGGCGTGTCGGACACGCCCAGCCGCCGTAAGGTGTTCTCGTGCCGGCCCGTGTCTCAGGCCGACGAGTTGCCCTGTGCCGGCGAGATCGTCCGGCGCATCGCGACGCAGGCATTTCGGCGGCCGGTCAGCGAGAAAGATCACGCGCGCCTGATGACCTTCTATGCGCGCGGCCGGAAGGAAAGGAATTTCGAGTTCGGCATCACCAAGGCGCTCGAAGCGATCCTGGCGAGCCCGCAGTTCCTGTTGCGGGTTGAAGAGACACCCCGCCTTCGCTCTGCGAGCTCCCGCCTTCGCCAAGGCTACGGCGGACAAGCCGGCGCGGCAGGCTCTGCCAGCGACGCTGCGTATCGACTTGGAGATTATGAACTCGCCTCGCGGCTGTCATTTTTCCTGCTGGGCACCGGGCCGGATGCGGAGTTACTCGAGCTCGCCGCGGAGGGCCGCCTGGGACTGCCGGGCGCATTATCGAAGCAGGCGAAGCGTCTCCTGACGCTGCCGCGCGCCGACGCGCTGGCCACGCGGTTCGCTTCGCAGTGGCTGCGCCTGCAGGATCTCGAGCGCGTGATTCCGGATCCGATCCTCTATCCGTATTCCGATCAGACGTTGTCGCTCGCCTTGAAGAAGGAAACCGAGCTGTTCTTCGACAGCCTCGTGCGCGAGGACCGCAGCCTGCTCGACCTGTTGACCGCCGACTACACGTTCGTGAACGAGCGGGTGGCGCGGCATTACGGGATTCCGAACGTGACCGGCGCCGAGTTCCGGCGCGTCCCCCTGCCCGAAGATCGCCGGGGCATTCTCGGCCAGGGCAGCATCCTGACGCTCACATCGATTGCCGATCGCACCTCACCGGTGATGCGCGGCAAGTGGGTGATGGAAGTGTTGCTGGGATCGCCGCCGCCGCCGCCGCCGCCGAACGTGCCGGCCCTCGAAGAGACCAAGGGGACGACCGATACCGGCCGCGCGCTCTCGGTGCGCGAGCGGATGGAGCAGCACCGCAGCAATCCGCAGTGCACCTCGTGCCACCGCGTTATCGATCCGCTGGGCCTGGCGCTCGAGAACTTCGACGCCACCGGCAAATGGCGCATTCGCGATGGCGGCATGGCGGTCGATACGTCCGGCCAGCTGTTCGACGGCACCTCGATCGCCGGGCCGTCGGGACTCCGCGACGCGTTGCTAAGACACCAAGACGTGGTGCTGCGCAGTTTCACGCGCAGCCTGATGACCTACGCGCTCGGCCGCCGCGTCGAGGCCGCCGACATGCCGCTGGTTCGGCGCATCATCCGCAATGCCGAGGCACAGCAGTACCGCATCAGCGCGTTCGTGACCGGCATTGTCGAATCGGACGCCTTCCGGATGGCGAGGCTGCCGGCATCGCAGCGCCAGCAGACGACGGATGTGGCGAGGTAGTACGCAGGGGCGGGACTTTGGTGGTACGTAGGGGCGGGACTTCAGTCCCGCCCGCCAGTGACTGAGGAATCGATGTTGATCACGCACAAGAATCTTTCTCGCCGAACGATGCTCAAGGGCATTGGCGCCACCGTGGCGCTGCCGTTTCTCGACGCGATGCTGCCCACCGGCGCCGCCGCGCAGAGTGGGCGCAAGCCGATCCGCCTCATCGCGATGGAAATGGTGCATGGCGCGGCCGGCAGCACCGCCTACGGCATCAAGCGGAACATGTGGTCGCCGGCGGCAACCGGGTCGGCCTTCGACCTGAGCCCCACCAGCCTCAAGTCGCTCGAGCCGTATCGCGACTACCTGACCATCGTCAGCAACACCGACGTGCGCAACGCCGAAGCCTTTGCCGCCTCAGAGATCGGCGCCGATCACTTCCGTTCGGCGGCCGTGTTCCTCACGCAATCGAAGCCGAAGCAGACGCAGGGCTCGGACGTCTATGCCGGCACGTCATTCGACCAGATCTACGCGCAGAAATTCGGCGACGCCACGCCGATCCCGTCGATGCAGCTCTGCATCGAAAACGTCGACCAGGCCGGCGGCTGCTCGTACAACTACTCCTGCGTCTATACCGACACCATCAGCTGGGCGACGCCCGAAGATCCGCTGCCAATGATCCGCGACCCGCGCGCGGTGTTCGATCAACTGTTCGGCGTTGGTGCCACGCCCGAGGCGCGCCGCGCCCGGCGGAAGGACGATCAGAGCATCCTCGACTGGGTCACCGAATCCGTGGCCGATCTGCGGCGCACGCTGGGCCCCGCCGATCGCGCCCGGCTGTCGGATTACCTCGAGGATGTGCGCGAGATCGAGCGCCGCATCCAGAAAGTGGAGCAGGCGAACCAGACCGGCGAGCCGCGCGAGCTGCCCGGCGCGCCCGTCGGCGTGCCGGATTCGTTCGAAGAACACGTCAAGCTGATGTTCGATCTGCAGGCGGTGGCATTTGCCGCCGACACCACCCGCATCTTTTCGTTCAAGTTCAGCCGCGATGTGTCGAACCGGGTGTTTGCCGCCAGCGGCTCGAACGCGCCGTTCCACACCGGATCGCATCACCTCGATCGCGACGAGCGAATCGCCGACTTCCAGAAGATCAACACGTATCACGTGGGCCTGGTGCCGTACCTGCTGGATAAGCTGAAGAAGATTCCGGACGGCGACGGCAACGTGCTCGACAACTCGCTGATCATTTACGGCTCGGCGATGGGCAACTCGAACCTGCACAACCACAAGCGGTGCCCGCTGTTCTTCCTGGGCCACGCCGGCGGCGTGCTGAAGGGCAATCGGCACCTGCGCGCCGACGATGGCGTGCCGATGGCGAACGCGATGCTGGCCGCGCTGCAGGGCCTGGGCGTCGACCTCAGCCAGTTCGGCGACAGCACCAAGCCGATGGACCTCAATCTTCAATCCTGACGATTTCAGATGGCTGATTTCAGATTGATGATCAATTGCCGATCGACGATTGCCGGGATTGTTCTCGGGGTGCTGCTATTCGGCGGGCTGGCCGGGGCGTCTTCGACGGAAGTTGCTGATGCCGCGAAGGCACGGGATGCGGCCGCCGTCAAAGCGCTGCTCCAGAAGGGCGTCGACGTCAACGCGGCACACGGCGACGGCATGACCGCGTTGCACTGGGCGGCGCAGCATGGCGATGCGGCGCTGACGCAGATGCTGCTGTCTGCGGGTGCGAACATCCGGGCCACGACGCGGCTGGGCGGCATTACGCCGCTGCATACGGCCAGCCAGGGCGGCCACGCGACTGTCGTGGCGGCCTTGATTGCCGCGGGCGCCGACGCCAACACCATCACCTGGACCGGCGCGACCCCCGTGATGCTGGCGGCGCGTGCCGGTAGCGCCGACACGGTGACCCGGCTGGTTGAAACCGGCGCGGACGTCAATATCAAGGAGAAGGCCTTTGGCCAGACGGCCCTGATGATCGCGGCCGGTCTCGATCGCGCCGACGTGGTGCGCCTGCTGCTGGCCAAGGGCGCGGACTGGAAAGCGGCGTCTTCAGTCGCCGACTTGAAGTCGCTGACCTCGATGATGGATGACGGTACGGGGCGTCCTCAGCAGCAACAACCTGGCGGTGGCATCGCCGGAGTGACGAGAGGCTACCGCTACAACGAGTTAATCGGCACCCAAGGCGGGTTGACGGCGCTGCATTTTGCGGCCCGGCAGGGCAGCGCGGCGGCGGCGCAAGCACTGGTCGAGGGCGGCGCGGACGTGAATCTCGCCAGCCCCGGCGATCGCGCGACGCCGTTGCTGGTCGCCATCATCAACGGTCACTTCGATCTCGCCGCGATGCTGCTCGACCAGCGCGCCGATCCGAACCTGTTGAGCCAGGCCGGCGTGTCGCCGCTCTATGCGACGGTGAACGTGCAATGGGCGCCCATCGCCGCCTATCCGCAACCGCGCTCGCACCTGCAGCAGACGCGGACCTATCTCGACGTAATGAAGCTGCTGCTCGATCGCGGCGCCGACCCCAACGCGCGCGTCCGCCACAAGGTCTGGTTCTCGGGCTACAACTTCGATCAGTCCGGGGTGGACGAAGCCGGCGCCACCGCGTTCTGGCGCGCCGCCTATGCGGCCGACGTGGCGGCGATGAAGCTGCTGGTGTCGTACGGCGCCGACCCCTCGATTCCCACCACCAAGCTGTTCTCGCGGCGCGGTCCGGAAGATCCCGCCGCCGGCACGGACAAGTCAGGACGGCCGGCGCTGCCGGTTGGCGGGCCGGGCGCCACGCCGCTCCACGCCGCGGCTGGCCCTGGCTACGCGATGGGCTTCGCGGGCAACTCGCACCACGTCGCACCCTCAGGAATGTTGCCGGCAGTGCAGTATCTCGTCGAGGAACTGGGCGCCGACGTCAACGCCGTCGATCACGACGGCAATACGGCGGTGCACCACGCCGCCTCGCGCGGCGACAACGCGATGATCGAATTCCTCGTCTCGAAGGGCGCGGATGTGAAGAAGATCAATCGCTCCGGCCAGACCACGATTGATGTGGCGAACGGCCCCGTTCAGCGCACGCAGCCCTATCCCGACACCATCAAGCTGCTGGTCAGCCTGGGCGCGATCAATAACAACAAGTGCGTGAGTTGTTGACACGTCGCTTCCGGTCGGCAGACGCAGTCGATAGGTTTCACATGGCCGAAGTGTTGATGTACTGTGGACAACTGACGGAAGCCCCGTTTCTCAGCTCGCGCTTAGAGGCGAACGGGATTGGCGCCAGGCTTGCCAGCGAGGCTCCGAGTAGCCACGACGAGATCGGTGTGTATGTCGCGAGTTCAGATGTCGCGCGCGCACGTCCCCTCATCGAACCGCATTGCGTTCGACAGCCTTCGAACACCGAGGTATTCTTGGCATTGTCATGACTTGGCAGGACCACATCACGGTCGATCCGGCGGTTGCTCACGGCAAGGCCTGTATTCGGGGCACGAGGATTCCGGTGTCGGTCGTTTTGGCTAACTTGGCCGAGGGCCTCGGTGCCGACGAGATCATTCGGAGCTATCCTAGCTTGACGCCCGAGGCCATTCAGGCCGCGTTGGCGTATGCCGCCGATCTCGCGCAAGAGCGCGTCCTGCCGTTGCCGGCGTAGCCAGTCATGAGGGCGAAGCTCGACGAGAGCATGCCCAATGAGGCGGCCGATGCCATCCGCAGCGTCGGCTGGGAGTGCGCCACGGTGGCCCGGGCGGCCCTGCACCATCGGTCCGCCGCGGTCCACGATGGGGAAGGCGTTACACTGAGCCGTGCCGACCGTTTTCAGGGAAGGACCGTACCGGTTGTTCTTCTATTCAGCCGATCGGAACGAACCGGTTCACGTCCATGTCGAGCGTGACGCCAGTCGCGCGAAGTTCTGGCTCGATCCGGTGCGATTGGCCCGCAGCGGCGGTTTCACGGCGGCGGAACTCCGGGACGTCGAGCGGCTGGTAGTCGCTAATCAGCAACGCCTGGTGGAGAATTGGAATGAATACTTCAGCATCCCCGACTGAGATCGGCGACGCGCGTGCGCAGCGGGTCCGGCTCACGGA
>CAZEMI010000173.1:0-49129 GCA_964513235.1 uncultured Acidobacterium sp. | reverse complement strand
CTTCGTGCCAGCGCGGCCACTCTGGAATGCGCGAAGAATTGACAGGGATTTGCGCCGGCCCGCGGGATTTGTCGCGGGGCAGGGGAGGATTTCGCGTCAGTCGGCCCGCTGTCTGGGCGCAAAGCCCGGCCGCCACGATGGCGGTGGCGTCGCGGCAAGAGCTTTGCAGCCGTCACCCGTAACGCACGGACAACCCGGAGACAGCGATGAGAGTCTACGAGGTGATGAGCAAGGACGCGATCGGATCGCTGGTCGTGACCTCGTCGAACGGAAAGGTGGCCGGCATCGTGACCGTGGCGGACCTGCTCAACCTGCTCGCGCGCACGGCGGAACACGCCTCCAATCGGGCGCTGCGCAAGGCGCGGGAGGAGCGCGGGTGGGAGCCGGACTAGCGCCGCCGCGGCGGGCCGCGGCGAAGAGATAAACTGCTGTGGGATGAGCGAGACTCGCCATGCCGCCGCGTCGGTGGAGGCGCTGCGCATTTCCGACGCGCGGTGGCTCGCGGTGGTCGACGCCGCCGTCGACGGCATCATCGTCATCGACAGCCGCGGCCGGATCGAAGCGTTCAACCATGCCGCCGAACGCATGTTCGGCCATACCGAAGCCGAGGTGCTCGGGCAGAACGTCCGCGTGCTGATGCCGGAGCCCGATCGCTCGCGGCACGACGGCTACATTCAGCATCACCTCGAGACCGGCGAGCGGAAGATCATCGGCATTGGCCGGTCGGTCACCGCCGTGCGCAAAGACGGCCAGCAGTTTCCCGTGCACCTCTCGGTCGGCGCGATGGAGATCGACGGCGAGAAGCATTTCACGGGGATTCTCCACGACCTCTCGCGGCGGACCGAGCTCGAGGAGCGGTTGCGGGAGGCCACCGCCCTCGCGCGCCTCGGGGAGATGGCGGCGGTGATCGCGCACGAAGTGAAGAACCCGCTGGCCGCGGTGCGCGGCGCCGTCCAGGTGATCGGCTCGCGCCTGCCGCCGGCGAACAGCGATGCGGCGATCATCAAGGAAATCATCGCCCGCATCGACGGCCTCAACGATCTGATCCAGGATCTGCTGGTCTTCGCGCGGCCGCCGGAGCCGCGGCCGTCACCGATCGATCTGCGCGCGCTGCTCAATTCGGTGATCGAGCTGCTGAAACGTGATCCGGCATACAGCGATCTGGTCATCGAGATTGCCGGCGACGTGCCGCCCGTCAGCGGCGACGCCACGCTGCTGACCATTGCGTTCCAGAACCTGCTGATCAATTCCGCACAGGCGATGCAGGGCCGCGGCGTGGTGCGCGTCAGCGTGACGGCCGCCGATGGCTGGCATCACATCGAGATCGCCGACACCGGCCCCGGTATTCCACCGGAGATTCGCGCCAGTCTCTTCCGGCCGTTCAAGACCACGAAGGCGCGCGGCACCGGGCTCGGCATGGCCACCGCCAAGCGTCTCGCGGAGCTTCACAACGGCCGGATCGACGTGAGGTGTCCGGACGCCGGCGGCACCATCGTCACCATCCACCTGCCGTCGCCACCGCCGGACGACGGCGGTTAGTGCGACGGTTTTTCGAGCTCGAACTTTTCGATGCGATAGCGAATCTGATCGCGGTTGAGGCCGAGCAGGGTCGCGGCTTTGGTCTGGTTCCACCCCGCGCGTTCGAGCGCCTGCACCACCAGCGAGCGCTCGAGCCCCTCGAGGTTGATGCCGCCGGCCGGCAGGTTGATGCCGGTGGACAGGTCGCTGCCGTGAGACGCGGACAAGACCGGAAAATGCGTTTCGTTGAGCTCGATGGTCTCGGCAAGCAACATCGCGCGCTCGACGGCGTTGCGCAGCTCGCGCACGTTGCCCGGCCACGCGTAGGTCGTGAGCGCGGTCAATGCGGTCGGCGAGACGCCGCGGATCTTCTTGCGAAACTCGGTGTTGAACGTGTCGATGTAGTGGTTGATCAGCAGTGGAATATCGTCGCGACGGTCGCGGAGCGGCGGCAAGGGGATCGCCATCACGTTGAGACGGTAATACAGGTCCTCGCGGAAGTGCCCCTTCTTCACCGCCTCCTCGAGCGAGCGGTTGGTGGCGGCGATGACGCGGACGTCGACGCGAATGTCGCTCGAGCCGCCGACGCGTTTGAACGTCTTCTCCTCGAGGAACCGGAGCAGCTTGGACTGGAGCAGCGGCACCATCTCGCCGATTTCGTCCAGGAACACCGTGCCACCCTCGGCCGATTCAATCAGCCCGCGCTTTTGCCGATCGGCCCCGGTGAACGCGCCGCGCTCGTGCCCGAACAACTCGCTTTCGAGCAGCGTTTCGGGCAGCGCCGAACAGGTGATGTTCATGAACGGCTTCGACCCGCGCGCGCTGCTGTAATGAATGACCTTGGCGGCGAGGTCCTTGCCGGTGCCGCTCTCGCCGGTGAGCAACACCGTTGACGCCGGACTGACGGCGATCTTGTTGAGCAGATTGCGCACCGTCGCGATTGGCTCGCTGCGGCCCACGATGCTGCCCGGGCCGTACGGCTGCGCCTGCCGCGCCCGCAGCGTCCGGACCTCCCGGCGCAAGTGCGTGGTCTCGAGCGCCTTCTCGACCAGCAGCATGATCTCGTCGAGGTCGAACGGCTTGTTGGCGTAGTGAAAGGCGCCCTGCTTCATGGCCGTGACGGCGGTGCCGACGTCGGTGGTCGCCGTCAGCATGATCACCAGCGTGTCCGGATCGGTTTCCTTGACCTGCTTGAGCACTTCGAGGCCGTTGGCATCCGGCAGCGCGAAATCCAGCAGGATCAAGTCGACACCGTCACGATGGTGCGCCACCGCGTCGCCGGCGGTGCCGGCCTCGACGGTGCGATAGCCTTCTTCCTTCAGGCGGTTGACCAGCGACCACCGAATCAGCGGCTCGTCGTCAACAACCAGTACCGTGGCGTTTGGCATCAGTTCAGGTCCGCCTGGCGTTCGAGAATCAGCCGGCTCAGGTCGCTCAGTTCGAACGGTTTCGACAACACTTCGGCGCCAAGCGCGCGCGCGTCGGCGATGATCTCCGGCGAGCCGAACGCCGTCATCAGGATCAGCTGCGCGTCCGGCAGCAGCTGCCGGAGCGTGCCGAGGAGTGACAGGTCATTCATATCCGGCAGGCGAAGATCCAGCACGACGACCGCGAACGGCTCCGGCGACGTGGTTATAAGCTTAAGCGCGGACGCCGCATCCGGCGCGTCTTCAGCCGCAAACCCCAGGTCGGCCAGCGATTGGCTCACCGACCAGCGGATGAGCGGCTCGTCATCGACCACCAGCACCGACGGCGGCGGGAACTTTTCTGCGCGAGGCGGAAAAATCCCCGGTTTCGGCGAGGGGGGATCCTCAAAAGCCTTTGCGATCTTGGTGGTTACCCGAGTCATACCTTGGACATAATCAAGAACCGCGCCACACCGAAACCGGCGTGGCACGCCTTGTGCTGCCCTGAAAAGTGCCGGCCGTCGCCGGGGAAATCCTGGAGAGGGACCATGATCGTTCTGAAGCAAATTCTCGTCGCGACCGACTTCAGCGAGTCGGCTGCCGTCGCGCTGGCGTACGGCAGGGATCTGGCGCGCACCTTCAATGCGCGCTTACACGTGCTCCACGCCGTGGAGGACGTCATGCTGCGCTACAGCCCGGAGGTGGGGTTCGCCTCGCCCGACCTGCAGAAGAATATTGAAACCGCGGCGAGGCGCGACCTCGAGAAGCTGATCACCGAGGACGATCGCCAGACCCTGACGGTCGTGCCGGTCGTCAAGACGGGGGTCAACATCCCGGCCGAGATTGTCGAGTACGCCAAGGCCAACCAGATCGATTTGATCATCACCGGGACGCACGGCTGGGGCGCCGTCAGGCATTTCCTGACGGGCAGTGTCGCCGAGCGCGTGGTCCGCACCGCGGCGTGCCCGGTCCTGACCGTCCACGCCAAAGAGCGCGACTTCATCGCTCCCGATGCCATGGTCGCGGCCGCGAAAGCGTGATGATTAGGTGTGGTCGGCGCTGACGCGCACGCGCACGTCAAGCGCCGACACCCCGCCAGGCAATACCGCAAGAGGATTCACGTCGAGCTCTTGAATCTCGGGACAAATGCCGACCAGCGCCGAGATCCGCAAGACGGCATCGCGGAACGCGTCGGTGTCGGCGACCGCGGCGCCGCGATAGCCGCGCAGCAGCCGCACGCCCTTGAGGCCGGCGACCATCTCGTTGGCGTCCTGGCCGGTGACCGGGTACAGCCGGCACTGCGAGTCGGCGAGCAGATCGATGAGCACGCCGCCGCTGCCGCACACGATGACGTGGCCGAACGTCGGATCGTCGATCGCGCCCAGCATCATTTCCGCGCCGCCGACGACCATGCGCTGCACGAGCAGGCCTTCCATCTTCGTACCGAGCTGGCGCGTCAGCTCCGCCGCGGCGGCGCGCACCTCGCTTCGCGTTTTCAGGTTCAAACGAATCGCCTTGTGCTCGGTCTTGTGCAACAGCTCCGGGCCCACCGCCTTCACCGCCACCGGCATCCCCAGTTTGGCGGCGATCTCAACGGCCTCATCCACCGACGCGGCCACGTTCGATCGCGGTGTGGCAATGCCGACGGCCGCCAGCAGCGCATTGGCTTCGACCGCGGTCAACCAGCCGCCGCCGCGTTCGATGGTGGGTGCAATTACTGCCCGCGCCAGCGCCGGCCGGATGTCGGTCAAGGTTGGGACCTGCCCGGGCGGCGTGTGCCGCCACTCGCCGTAGGCCGCCGCACGCGCGAGCGCGATCACCGCCGGTTCGGGAAATGCGAAGCACGGAATCTTGTCGAGCACCGCCGGTGGCGCCGCACTGCGCATGAACACCCCGGCCACCGGTTTATGCGGGCCGCGCTTGACGGTCGCCGCAATCGCCTGCGCCACCTCGTCGGCTTCGGTGACCAGCGGCGGGATGAAGATCACGATCACGCTGTGGACGTTAGGGTCGTGCATCAGCAACCGCAACGCTTCCGCATAGTGCTCCGGTGGCGCCGAGGCCAGCATGTCCACCGGGTTATTGACGCTCGCCGCTTCGGGCAGCAGCGCGCGCAGCGCCGCCTGGGTGTCCGCGGCGAGCTTCGCCACGACGAGGCCGTGGCCTTCGCACGCGTCGGCGGCAAGAATGCCCGGTCCGCCGGCGTTGGTGAGGATCGCGACGTGGCGGCCCCGCGGCACCGGCTGCCGCGACAACAGTGTCGCGACGTCGAACAATTCGGTGACGGTGTCGGTGCGGATCACGCCGGATTGATGAAACAACGCGTCCACGAAGTGATCCGACGAGGCCAGCGCGCCGGTATGCGAGGCGGCGGCGCGCGCGCCCACCGGGGATCGGCCCGACTTGAGCGCGACAATCGGCTTGGAGCGGCTGATGCGGCGGGCCAGCCGGCTGAACTTCGCCGGGTTCCCGAAGCTTTCCAGGTAGAGCAGGATCACCGATGTCCGAGGATCCATTTCCCAGTGCTCCAGCAGGTCGTTGCCGGAGACGTCGGCTTTGTTGCCGATCGATACGAAGCTCGAGATGCCGATGTTGAGCGAGCGCGCGTAATCGAGAATCGCCAGCCCGAGCGCGCCGCTTTGCGTCGACATCGCGACCGTGCCCGCCGGCGGATACACCGGTGAGAACGTCGCGTTCAAGGCCACGGCGGGATCCGTATTCAGCAGTCCCATGCAGTTGGGGCCGATCACGCGGCACCCGGCACGCCGGGCCTTGGCGACGATCGCCTGTTCGCGCCGGCGGCCTTCGGCGCTGCATTCGCCAAACCCGGCGGTGATGATGCAGATCGCTTTCACGCCCTTCGCCAGGCACTGATCCACCACCGGCTCGACCTGGGGCGCCGGCACCGCCACGACGGCGAGGTCGACCGCGTTCGGATACGCCGCCAGCGTGGGGTAGGCGGCCAGCCCTTGAAGTTCATTGGCGACCGGGTGCACGGGGACGATCGGTCCTGTAAACCCGGTCGCGATCAGGTTGTGCAGAATCTCCGAGCCGAGCTTACGGCGCTGGCGGCTCGCGCCGAAGACGGCCACGGCCCGCGGCGAGAAACATGATTCGAGCGCATCTGGCGGCCGGTATGCGATCGCGGGCTGTGGCATGACTCGACTGGCTCCAGTGCATACTTCGCGCCGCCGAGGCCCCGCGCCCAATCGCCGCAGCGCCCGCGATCGGGCTGCGGGAAAACCCTCGCCACGGCGGAAATCCTCGCGTTTGGCCGACGCCACGGCGGCCGAAAAGCGGCGGCTTGTGCGTTTTTCAGGATGGTCTTCGCTGGAACGCGGGTTGCTCTATCAGACCGGCGTGTTCAGCAAACTGGCGTTGGCCGCGGCCTGATCGCGTCTCGAAAGGAGCCGTTATGCCTCGTGTACTGATCCTCTACGGTACGAGTGACGGCCACACTCGCGCGATCGCGCAGGCGATTGCCGAGCCGCTCACCCTCGGCGGCGTCGGCGTCGACGTGATCAGGGCCGGCACGCTCGAACCCATCTTGCGCGAGTACGACGCAATCATCGTGGCGGCATCGGTGCACGCCGGCCGGTATCAGAAGGCCGTCGAGCAGTGGGTTCGCGCGCACGCGCCGGAGTTTGGCGCCAAGCCCACCGCGTTCGTGTCGGTCTCCCTTGCGGTGTTGCAGCACGGAGACAGCAAGGTGATGGCCGATCTCGAGGCGATCGTGAAGCGGTTTCTCGAGGCCACGGCCTGGCAGCCTGGCGCGATCAAGCATGTGGCCGGCGCGCTGCTGTATACCCGCTACAACATCTTCAAGCGCTGGATCATGAAGCGCATTGCGGCCAAAGCCGGCGGCGAGACCGACACCTCGCATGACTACGACTACACGGATTGGGCGGATCTGCGCGCGTTCACGCAGGACTTCCGCCGCCGCCTGACCGCGGCGGCGTGAAGTTGACCTTCGTCAGCAGATTTCATCGAGCTGCTCGTCAAAGGGCCGGTCGGCCGGCGCCACGACGATTTGGTTGTCGACCATGACGATGCCCGGCGCAGCGGCTGCGGCATGCGCGGCGGAGTCGCGCTGCGCCCAGGTCGGCGCCGTGCCGGACAGGCGAGCCACCCCGTCAGCAACGGTCACGGAAATGTGGGAGGCCTCGATGTCGGCGCTGCGATGCAACGCCTGGACGATGCGGCGCCGCACATCGCGTTCGCCGGCCTTCGGCAACACGTTGATCAAGTTCACGACCTGCCGGACGCCGTGGACGTGGGCCGCGGCTTTCTCGGCCAGCTGCTTCTGATACACCCACGCCGCGGTGCCGGTGAGCGTGACGTGCCCATGATGGACCGCCGCTTGCACCGACTCCGGAATCGAGCTGTGAATGCGGAGCGCCAGGGCCACGTCGGCGGCAATGTCGGCATCGGTGCGGCCCACTCTCAGTCGCACTTCGATGTCATTGGCCACCGCGCGAACGCCATAGACGCGTTTGGCCGCCCGCTCGGCGGCGAGCTTTGCCGCGTAGGTATCGATGAATCCGGTCAGCGTGACCGACCCGTCCCGGGCGGCCACGCCAATGGCACTGGCATCGACGGCCGGGTCCCACTCGAGCTGGTGCATCACGGCCTGCCGCGTCCGGACGTCGCGATCGGTGAGGTGGGCAGTTGTCATGTTTGGACTCCTCATCTCGCCTGAATCGCAAGTGCCGTGCCGCAGCCGCCGCCCCAATCAGTGCGGTGGTGAGCCGCCGAACTGGGGAATGTCTCGCAGCGCCGTCGATTTTTTCGGCGGCTCGCGCCCCGCCGGCCGCCACGCGACGGCGATCCGGCTGCATTGGTGCAGGCACGCGGCTTGCCTTACGGAATGATTGGAGGCTTGCGCGCACGCAGCTCCAGGAGGATTCCCATGAACGAGAAGAAAGCCTTAGCGAAAGCGGTGAGCCCGTTTGGGCTGCTGCGCCAGATGACCTCGGAGTTCGAACGCATGTTCGACGATCCGTGGACGTTGCGCTGGCCGGCGCTGCAGATCGAAAAGGACATGTGGGCTCCGAAGGTGGACGTCCTCGAGAAGGACAACCGCCTGATCACCCGCGTCGACCTGCCCGGCGTGAAGCAGGAGGACGTGTCGGTGGAAGTCGCCGACGGCCAGCTCACCATTTCGGGCGAGCGAAAGAGCGAGACCGAGAACAAGAACAACGGCAACGTCTACCGCGCCGAGTGCGAGTACGGCAGCTTCTATCGCACCGTGCCACTGCCTCAGGGCGTCAAGCCCGAGGACGTCAAGGCCACGTTTGCCAACGGCGTGCTGGAAGTCAGCGTGCCTCTGCCGGCGCAGGCCGAGAGCACCGGCAAGAAGATTCCAATCCAGTCCGCCGCCTAGGTGACCGGAGCGGACCGACCATGAAGCTGTTCGCGCTCGCGCTCGATTACGACGGCACGATCGCCCTCGCCGACACCGTCGATCCGGCGATCCGCGACGCGATTGCGGCGGCCCGCACCCGCGGCATCGTCGTGCTCCTGGCGACCGGGCGCATCCTCGACGACCTGCGCCGCGTCGCCGGCGATCTCCATTTCGTCGATGCCGTGATCGCCGAGAACGGGGCGGTGCTGTACTTCCCCGAGACCGGTCACACCACGCAGCTCGCGCCCGCGGTGCCACCGGCGTTTGCCGAAGCGCTGGCCCGCCGCCACATCACGCATCGCGCGGGGCAGTCGCTCGTGGACGCCGCCGCCGCCGACGCGCCGCGATTGCTCGAGGTGATCCGTGAGCTCGAACTGCCGCTCGTGCTGATCTTCAACAAGGGCCGCGTCATGACGATGCCGCAAGGTGTGAGCAAAGGCACCGGCCTGCACGTGGCGCTCGATACGCTGCGCTTGTCGGCGCGCAACACGCTCGCGATCGGCGACGCGGAGAACGACCACGAGCTGCTCCGGGTGGCCGAGGTCGGCGTGGCGGTGCCGTGGGCCAGCCCGGCGTTGCGCGACGCCGCCGACGTCACATTGGCGAACGACAGCATCGAGGCCGTGGCTGCGTACGTCCGCGGCCTCGCCGCGTCGGCGATGCTGCCGGCGGTGGACCATTCGCGGCGGCGCCTGCTGCTCGGCTACACCGAAGAGGGCCGCGAGTTCTGGCTGGCCGCGCGCGGCCGTAACGTCCTGATTGCCGGCGACACGAAATCCGGAAAGTCGTGGGTGGCGGGCCTGCTCAGCGAGCAGCTGATTCTGCACGGCTATTGCGTGTGCATCATCGATCCGGAGGGCGATTACCGCTCGCTCGAAGCGCTCCCGGGCGTCACGGTGCTCGGCGGCGACGACCCGCCGCCGACGCCGCGCCAGTTGATACGGGCCCTGCGCTATCCGGATCGCAGCGTGGTGATCGACCTGTCGCGCCTGCCGCAGGACGCCAAACGCGCGTATATCCAGTCGGTGCTGCCCGCGCTCAATGTGATCAGGCGGCACACCGGCCTGCCGCATCGCATCGTCCTCGACGAGGCGCACTACTTCCTTCACGACGGCGGCGCCGGCGCGCTCCTGGACCTCGAGCGCAATGGCTACACGGTGGTTACGTATAGCCCGTCGAAGCTGCCGCGCGCGCTGCTGGCCGCCACCGAAGTGATCATCGTGACCTGCGAGTCGAACCCCGCCGAGATCGACGCGTTGCGGCGGGTGTGCGAGCGCGGCCCGACGGCAAACGACGCGGACTGGGACCTCGTGCGGCACCTTCGGCCCGGACAGGCCGCGGCGCTGCCGATGACGCAGGAGGCAGGAGGGCGGTTGGTGTTGTTCACGGTCGCCAGGCGGCTGACGCCCCATGTGCGGCATCGCCAGAAATATGTCGACGTCCCGGTGACCGAGGGCCAGGCGTTCGTGTTCAACGGCAGCGGCGCCGCGCCGTTGCGCGTCCGCACGCTGCGGCAGTTCGTCCATCAGATCGAGCGCGTGCCTGGCGCCGTGATCGATCCCTATGTGCAGCGCGGTGATCTCTCGCGATGGATCCGGGACGTGTTCGGCGATTTCGCCCTGGCCGCGGATCTGCGCGCGATCGAGTCGCAGCATCGCGCGTCGCCGGGACCCGACACGGTGCCGAAGATCGTCGATGCGGTGCGCAGCCGCTACGAGCTGCTCGAACAGCCGTTGGCCGCGGCGCCGTGAGTGAAGGACGTGCGCGATGCCGGAACCTGCGAGCGAACCAAGCGGCGCCCGTCCTCAGGCCCGAATCGCGCGCATGACGCACGCGCGCCGCGCCGAGATCGTCGGCATCCTGCGATCGGGGCGCTGATGAGCGTCGAGGCCATCCTCGCCGCCCTCTGGGCGATCACCAATGCGTGGGGTGGTGTCGCGACGGCGTGGCACGTGGTCTACGCAGTGCTGGTGGTCGTGGTTGTGTCTCGCGCCATCCCGCGCACGGCGGCCGCGTCAGGGCTGGCCCTGTCAGCACTGTCGGTTGCGATGCTGGCCTGGTGGTCAGGAAATCCGTTCACTACCGGCGTGTTCCTGGTGGCCGGGATCCTCATGCTCTGGTTGGCAAGCAGGATGCGGTCGACCGCGATTGTGCTCGGATCACGATCGGAGGTTGTGGCCGGGATGCTGCTGGTTGCGTTTGGCGCGGTCTACCCGCACTTCCTCGCCGCGACCTCCTGGACGGCGTATCTCTACCTGGCACCACTCGGTCTCATCCCTTGTCCGACGATTTCGGCGATTGCGGGTGTGACCCTGATCGCGGACGGGCTCGGCTCGAAGACCTGGTCCGGCCTGGTGGCGATGATGGCGCTCGTTTATGGACTGATCGGCGTGCTGATCCTCGGCGTCATGATCGACGTCGCGGTGATCGCCGGCGGCGTCATGCTCGTGATCGGACTGGTGACTCGAGCACCTTCCGTTGCGCGTTTGCGATGGCGTTGACCGCGTGCTCATGGCTCAGGCCGAGCGCCGCCGCCACCTGAAAGACGAAGGGTGCTTCAGCGCGGCGCAGCCGCTCGTCGCCGAGCACGATGTCGGCCACCACCCTCAACGCCGCGGTCCGTGAGCGTGACGGAATGGCGCGCGCCGCCGTGCCGATCACGGTGGCGTTGTCGGTCTCGCCGACATAGCGTTTCATCCGTTCGACCATTCGGCCGATGGACGCCCGGGTGTGCGTGCGAAACCGCGGCATGGTGTGAACGAGCCGGTCGGCGCGGGCGGCCTCCGCCGCGGCGGCGTTATCGTCGGCCTCCATGGCGGCGATGATCAACGCGATGAACGCGTGATCGGCGGACAGTCCGGCGGCGCGCATGTCGGCCTTTACGACGCCACCCGCATGGTCCCGCGGCGACGGCCGGCCGGCACCACCAGTACGGGGCAATGCGCTCTGGTGACGACATCCTTTGAGTTGGACCCGAAGATCGCCAGGTCGAGCGCGTGGCGTCCGTGCACGCCGAGCACGATCAGATCGGCATTCTGCTGTTCGGCCAGGCGCAGGACCTGTCGTGACGCGCCGCCCTCGAGGACCGCGGTCTCGACCGTGCAGAACTCGCGCGCGTGCTCCGGCACCAGGGCGCGAAGCCGCGTCAAGCGCTCCGCTTCGGCCGCCGCCCGCACCTGATAAATGTCGAAGTCAGGCGGTGCCGGAGGATTCGACAGCTCCGGCGGCATCTCGATCACATTCACCAGTGTCAGGTGCGCGTCGCTTTCCTCAGCGATGGAGAGCGCGTGCGCCAGCGCCGCCAGCGCCGGCGCCGAATAGTCGACCGCGCAGATGATGTGCGTAAACGTCACGGGGTGCTGCAACCGCGCCTGGTTCAGGCCGGCCGGAATCACCAGCACCGGTCGTCGCGATTTGTGCAACAGCGGTTCGACGGTCGAGCCGAGCAGTACCCGCTGGACGCCCTTGCGCCCGTGGCTGCCGGTCACGATCAAGTCGGCATCGAGCGCCTCCGAGAATTCAAGAATTCGCGCCGCTGGGTCGGCCGACTCAATCAACTCGCTCGTGACCGTCACGTTCGGCTCTCGCCAGCGCGCCACCGCGGATGCCAGGTTGTGCTCCGTGAGCTGGCGGCCGGCTTCCCCGAGCGCGCTGGTCGCCACCGGCGGCACCGGCGGCATCACGTGCAGCACATGGAGCCGCGCACCGTACCACTGCGCCATCTTCATGGCGTATCTCAGCGCGTGATCCGAGTACTCGGAAAAGTCGATGGGGCACAGGATGCGATTGATGTCGATCATGGCGTTGGTCTCTGTGACAGACAGAGCAACAGCCATGCCGCGCACAAGGGCCGTGAATGGGGGCCGCACGCGGCCATAGCTCCCCCCGACGGCGTGAAGGATTTCGCACCGCTACGGGCAAATCCCCACTTTCCGGCACGAATCTCGCCAAACACGGCCGGAATTCCGCGCCTCCGGCTGGCACTATCGCTGCACTGAGCCAGGTTTCGGAGACAGTCCCGTGGCTCAAACACACATCGATCTGCACGTTAATGACACAGCGGGCCGCCAGCACCCCGTACGAGTGACCCTCGGTGACAGTGGCGACTGGACCGTTCGCGCCTCGATTCATGGACGCTCGTTCACGCGCCAGTGCGAAAGCTGGCAGAGCGTCGAGCGCACCCTGTTCTGGTTTCGCCTGCACACCAACGAAACCCAGCCGCCGTCACCGCGTGCAGCCGCGCCGCTCGCCGTCGCGCTCGGCGCGCTGATGCTCCTGGGCGGCGCCGTGGCCGCGTCGGCGCAATTGCCGGCGCCCGAAAGCGACGCGATTGGTCAATTCACCACCGCGACGCAGGAGTATGCCTGGCTGCATCGCCGGCTCGAAAACCAGCTGGCGCCGCTCGAAGTGACATCGAACCCCGACACGATCAATCGCGTGGTTCAGGAAATGGCGGCGGCGGTCCGGGCCGCCCGCCCAGACGCGCGGCAAGGTGATCTGTTCACCGACACCGTCGGCGCCGAGCTCCGCCTTCGCATTGCGGCCGCGTTGGCCGCGAACGACTGCACCCCCGGTGACGTGCTCACCGCCGAAGCGGCCGAGGGCGTCGACGCCGCACTGGTGCCGCTCAGGGTGAACGGTCCGTTCCCCTGGATCTACGCGAGCGCGATGTTCCCGTTCGTGCTGAATGCGCTCCCGCCGCTCCCACCAGAGCTGCAATATCGCATCGTCGGCGGCACGCTGGTGCTGATCGACGTCCACGCCGGACTGGTCGTCGACTTGCTGCCGCACGCGCTGGCCGATACGGAGTTGTAGCCATGGCTCACGTGCCGCGCCCCTTGATTGCCCTGGCGCTGGCCGCGACGCTGACCTGGCCGGCGGCGGCCGTGACCGCCGTCGTCGCTCCCGATCTGCGATTCGCCGTCATCGGCGACCACGGCACCGGCCAGGCACCGCAGTACGCGGTGGCGCGCCAGATGGTGAAGACGCACGCGACCGAGCCGTTCGAGCTGGTGCTGATGATGGGCGACAACATGTATGGCTCCCAGCGCCCGCGCGATTTCGTGGATAAGTTCGAGATCCCGTACGGACCGTTGCTGCGCATGGGCATCCCGTTCTACGCGGCGCTTGGCAATCATGACGACCCCGACAACCGGACTTACCAGCACTTCAACATGAGCGGGCAGCGCTACTACTCGGTCGTGCGCGGGCCGGCACGCTTCTTCTTTTTTGATACCAACTTCATGGATCCGGAACAGGTGAAATGGATCGACAGCGTACTAGGCGGTTCGTCGGAGGACTGGAAGGTGGTGGTGTTTCACCATCCGATCTACTCCGACGGCGACCGCCACGGTCCCAACGTGGCGTTGCGAGTCGTGCTCGAGCCGATGCTGATCCGGTACGGCGTCGACGTCGTGTTTTCGGGCCACGAACACATCTACGAACGCATCAAGGAACAAAAGGGCATCCCGTATTTCATCGTCGGATCGAGCGGGCAATTGCGCAAGGGCGGTGTCACGCCGACGGCGATCACCGCGGCCAGCTTTGCCGACGACCAGGTGTTCCTCGTTGCGACGATCGCCGGCGACGAGCTGTCGTTCCAGGCCATCTCGCGCGCCGGCGCCGTGGTGGATTCAGGCGTGCTCCGCAACCGCCAGATGTCGGAGAGATAGCCATGGACGCCCATACACACGCCCTTCACCCGCCGATTGGCCGGCAGTCGCGACCGGACATCGTGATTCGCCTGTTCCACGCGGCAGTGAACCGCTTCCTGTTGCTGCCGCTTGGCGTCGCCATCGCGCTGATCTGGGCGAACACCGAGCCTGAAGGGTATTTCAGGTTCGCGCACCGGCTGATGTTCCCGGTGAACGAGATCGCGATGGCCCTCTTCCTGGCGCTGATCGCGCAGGAGCTCTACGAGGCCTTGATGCCGGGAGGCGCGCTGCAGGCGTGGCGCCACCGGGGATTGCCAGTGGTGGCTGCCATCGGCGGCCTGCTGGGATCCGTGTTCACGTTTCTTCTATACGTCAATCTCGCTCATGAGCAGATGCTCGTACCGGCGTGGCCGGTCGTCGCGGCCGTCGACGTGGCCGCGGGCTATTACGTGCTGCGCCTGATCTATCCGCGCCGCAGCGGGCCCGTGTCGTTTCTGCTGTTGCTGGCCGTCACCACCGACATCGTGGTGATGGCGGTGGTGTCGGCGCAGACGCCCGAGTTCGCGGTGCATCCGATGGGGCTGGGCCTCCTGTTGGCCGCCTTCGTCAGCGCCGCGCTACTCCGGCGGCGACGCGTCAAGGCGTTCTGGCCGTACTGGATCCTCAGCGGCACGCTTTCGTGGCTGGCGCTGTACTGGATGGGCATCCATCCGGCCCTGGCGCTGGTGCCGATCGTGCCGCTGCTGCCGCACGATCGCCGCCCGGACGACGTCTTTGCCGATCGTCCCGACGACACCCCGGTCCATCACGCCGAACATGAATGGAACGGGGTGGCCCAGATTGCACTGTTCCTCTTCGGCCTGGTCAACGGCGGCGTCATCCTCAAGCAGGTGGATACCGGAACGTGGGCGGTGGTGGTCGCGGCCATCGTCGGACGCCCACTCGGCATCGCCGGAGCGGTGGCGCTGGCGAGTGCCGCCGGCCTGCATCCGCCGAGGCGCATGGGTTGGTCCGATCTCACGATCATCGCCCTGGCGACGACGAGCGGATTCACGTTCGCGCTGTTTCTCGGAGCGGTCGCGCTGCCGATTGGCGCGGTGGCAGGCCAGATCACGCTCGGCGCATTGCTCACCGCTGCCGGCGCAATCTTCACGATCGGGATGGCGTGGGTGCTGGCCGTGGGCCGGTTCAAACCACGGGGCTGAGGGGCGATGGCGTTCGAGCTCAAACGGGGACGCGGGATTGGCGCGCAGATTCGCCTCGCCGCCGGCCGTTGCGGTTGGGGAATAGTCCGCCACGAGCGGGAAATGTCGCGACCGACGACCGGCGTCGCGGCCAAAACCCTGCGAAATGGCGCGTTCCCTCGTGGCATGAGCGTTGCCCTTCAAGATGTTGAACAGTTCTGCAAAAGGACCCTGACCATGACACCAGATATCAAACGAATTCTCGTGCCACTCGATTTCAGCTCGAACTCGGCGCTGGCGCTCGATTACGCCTGCGCGTTGGCGCAAAAGTTCGATGCCGCGCTGCATCTGGTTCACGTCTGCGAAGTGCCCAGCATGATGACGGGATCAATGGATGCCTACGCCATCGCTTACACCGATTGGAGCCAGCGGCTGGGGGACGAAGCGGAACAAGAGCTGACGAAACTTCTCCCGGCCTTGTCGCGCGTCAAGGTGTCGACCGAGGTGCTGTTTGGCAACCCCGCGCGCGCGATTGTGACCGCCGCCGGAACCAACCACGCCGACCTGATCGTGATGGGCACGCACGGCCACGGCGCCATGATGCACATGGTGATGGGCAACGTGGCCGAGCGCGTCGTGCGCACCGCGTCGTGTCCGGTGCTCACCGTGCGCGAGCCGCGGCAAGAAGAGCGGCAGCAACCAGTCGTGGTCAGCTCGGCCGGCGCGGTGGCCGCGCTGATCGTCGCGGTGGGGTTGATGCTGTTCCCGTTCACCGTGGCGCCCGCGGCCGCACAAGACGCGGGGACGCCGCGGCCGGTCAAGATGATCACGGCCGGCGCCGAGCTGTACCGCACCTACTGCGCCGTCTGCCACGGCGACGCGGCGCGCGGCGACGGGCCGCTGGCCAGTTCGATGACCCGCAAACCCGCCAATCTCACCGAGATCGCCAAACGCAACGGCGGCGTGTTTCCGTCGGAGCTGGTGTTCCGCACGATCGACGGCAAGAATCCGGTGCGGGGTCACGGCGGTCCCGACATGCCGGTGTGGGCCGACGCGTTTGCCCGGTCGCGACACGGCGGCGACGCGGAGAAGGTCAAGCAGATGATTCAATCGCTGGTGGACTTCCTCGAATCGATCCAGGCGCGCCCGGTGCATTGATCGCCGATCACCCACGCAACGAATAGACGAGCGCGATCGCGGCGGCATACACCGCCGCGATCGCGCCGGTGTCCCAGGTCACCACGAACCGCTTGTTCAGGACCCGATAGGTCAGGCCGACCAGGAACAGCCCGTACATGATCATCACCGCCACGATCGGGACGCTGTGGATGCGGTCGGCCTGCGACAGCAGCGCGCCCTGGCGATAGAACACGTCGTCGAGCCCGAGGATGAACATGTTGAACAGGTTGCTGCCCAGGACATTGCCGATGCCCAGGTCGAGCGCGCCGATGCGGACGGCCGCGAGCGAGACCACGATCTCGGGCAGCGACGTGGTGATCGCCACAAAGAGGCTGCCGACGAACGCTTCCCCAAGGCCCGTCTCGCGTGCCAGCTCGGCGCCCAGTTGCGGCAGCCACAACGCCGCGCCCACGACGAAGACCGCCGCCGCGGCGTAGCGCACGATCGCGCCGCGCAACGCGATCGCTTCGTAATGCAGCTCCTCGGCCACCTCCTTGACCTCCCGCGCCCGGCGATGCCGCTCGTGAATGAAGATCACGCGCATCGCCACGAAGTAGAGGGTGATGAGCGACAACGATCCCCAGCCGACCCAGCCGACGGCGGGCACGACCGAGCCACCCGCGATGGCGAGGCCGGCCACGCCGGTCAGTACCAGGCCGAAGCCGATCGACAGCGCGTGTCCCTGGTGGGCGCGCGCCGACAACGGTTCCGGTTGCACCGCATCCATCAACGACAGGATCAGCAGGTTGAACATGCAGCTGCCGAGCACGTCGCCGATGGCGATGTCGGGGAGCGCCGCCAGCGCGGTCGCGCCGATTCCCGTGAACAGCTCGGGCAGGCTGGTGGTCGCCGCCAGCAGCACGAGACCAATCCAGGTGCGGCCAAGCCCGGACTTCTCGCCGATCACATCGCCATTGCGCGCCAGGCTCACGCCGGCGACGACGATCACCAACGCCGCCGCGGCGAACTGCATCCAGATCATGGCTCCCTCCGGTCGGTGGCGGGGCGCCACACCCATCGTGCCAGCGTCTCGGCGAGGCCGAGTGTCAACAGCGCGCCCGTTGCAATCATCAGCCATAACGGCCACGGGACCATCGCCCCGCCGAGCAGTGTTGCCGTCCAGGGCAACACCGACGCGCCAATCTGGATCGCGATCCCGGCGGCGACCGCCCCATGCAAGTAGGGGTTCGGCAGAGGCCGGATCCGCGTGTGCCTCGATGGATACGTCAGCAGCAACTGACCAATGGCCATGAAATGAAACGCCGCCGCCCGCGCGACCTCGAGATCGTACCCGAGTCTTGGCACCAGGCCCAGGACGCACAGCGCGAGCAATGCCTTCATGACTCCCGCGCCGACCACGAACTGCGTCGACGGGCGGTCGAGCAGCGGCGAGTCCACGGGCCGCGGTGGCCGGCCCATCACACCCGGCGTGCGATCGAAGGCCAGCGCCAGTGCCGGAACGCCGTCGGTGATCAGGTTGATCCACAGGATTTGCGCTGCGGTCAGCGGCACCATCAACACCCCCGCCGCGTCACGGAGATCGATCGCAAACGCCAGCAGCGCTCCGGACGCCACCAGCAGCACTTCCGACAGGTTGGTGGAGAACAGAAACCGCAGGAACTTCTGGATGTTCTCGTAGATGCCGCGTCCTTCCTCCACGGCGCGCACGATGGTCGCGAAGTTGTCGTCGACGATCACGATGTCGGCGACTTCGCGGCTGACATCGGAGCCGCGCTGTCCCATCGCCACCCCCACGTCCGACTGCTTGAGGGCCGGCGCGTCGTTGACCCCGTCGCCGGTCATGGCCACGATGTGCGACTGCGATTGGAGGCCGCGGACGATCGCCAGTTTCTGCTCCGGCCGGATCCGCGCGAAGACGTTCACCTCGGTTAGCGCCTCCAGCAGCGCCTGGTTCGAATAGCCGTCGAGGTCCTCCCCGGTCAGCACGCGAACGCCGGGAATGCCGATCTGCTGCGCCACCGCCAGCGCCGTCGCCGGATGGTCGCCGGTGATCATCACCACGCGAATGCCGGCGGCGAGCGCCAGGCGCACCGACTCTGGCACTTCGGGTCGCGGTGGGTCCCAGAACAGCACTAGCCCGAGCATCGTCAGGCCGTCTTCCGCCACGCCCTCGCCCCACGCGATGCCGAGCACGCGAACGCCTTCGCTGGCATAGGCGGCGGCCTTTTCCTTCCAGGACTCGCGTTCCGGATCGGGCAAGGCGGCGCGGCCGATCACGACCTCGGGTGCGCCTTTCACATAGCTGACGACGCGAGGGCCGTCCTGCACGGTGACGCGGGAGAACTTCCACGCGCTGTCAAAGGCACGCTCGGAGAGCCGCGGACGGTCACGGCGCAGCGCCGCAATATCGATCGCGTGCGCCGCCGCGTGGCGCAGCAGCCCGAGCTCGATGGGATCGCCCGCGCCGGTGGCGAGGTCGGCATCATTTGCCAGCACGATCGCCTCGAGCGCCCGCGGCGGATCGATGGCATCGATCGCGCGCACGTCCATCCGGCTTTCCGTCAACGTCCCGGTCTTGTCGGTGGCGATCACCGTGACGGAACCCAGCGCCTCTACGGCGGAGAGCCTTCGCACCACCGCGCGATGTCGTGCCATCCGCTCGACGCCAAGTGCCAGTGCCACGGTGAGGACGGCCGGCAGCCCTTCAGGCACCGCGGCCACCGCCAGCGCGATCGCAAAGATCACGATCGCACCGGCACGGTCCATCCCCTCGGCGCTCACGCCGAGTATGGCCAGGGCCGCCGCCACGACGAGCACCCAGCGCGCGATCTGGCGGCCGAGCCGGTCGACACGCCGCTCGAGCGGCGTCTTCACCGCTGTCACCGCGCCAAGCATGGTCGCGAGCCTGCCCATCGCGCTGTCGCGGCCGGTGCGGGTCACCTCGACGAGGCCTTTCCCCCGGACGAGCAGTGTTCCGCTCGAGGTCTCCTCGCCGTCCCCTTTGTCGACGGGAACCGACTCACCGGTGAGCATGGACTCGTCGAGCAGGATGCCTCGCGCTTCCAGCAGCCTTCCATCCGCCGGCACCCGATCGCCGGCTTCGATCCGCAGCACGTCTCCAGGAACAATCAGTTCCGCCGCGATTTGTGCGAGGTGACCGTCGCGAAAAACCCACGCGCGGGCCGCCGCCAGCGATCGCAGCTTGGCCAGCGCCGTTTCGGATCGCTGTTCCTGGTACATGCCGAGCGCGGCATTGAAGAGGAGGATCAGGCCGATGGCGATCGCCTCCAGCGGCCACCCGTCGAAGCCTTCGTATCCCCACAGCGTCAGGTCGAACGCCAGCGCGCACACCAGGATGTAGATCAGTGGACTGGACAACTGGCGAAGGAGCCTCCGCCATGCTGGATCCGGGACGCGTTCGGGGAGCGCGTTCGGGCCATGCACCGCCAGGCGTGCAGCGGCCTCACTCGCAGACAAGCCGCGTGTCATGGCACCGCTAGCTTCGCACGGTGAGCACCGGGCACGGCGCGTTGCGCACGACGTGATGCGTGTTCGACCCGTAGAGCATCAATTCCAGCCCGCCGGATCCCTGGGCGCCCATCACGATCAGATCAGCGGGCAGCGTACTGGCCGCCTCGAGAATCGCATGCGCGGCCCGGTTGGGGTGAAGCACGACCAGTTCCTTGATCGCTCGCCACGTGGTCGCTTCGCCGGCGACGAGCTGGTGCAAGCGCTCGCGCGCGCTGGCCAGGATGTGTTGTCGAGCGGCCCGCACGACCGCATCGACGTATGGAGGCGGCTCCATCGGATCGGAGTATTCACAGACCCACATTACCGTGACCGCGCCGCCTGCTTGCCGGCCCAGTTCACACCCATAGTCGAGTCCCCGGCGCGCGGCCGGCGAGTAATCCATGGCGCACAGGATCCGGTTGAAGTGAATCGGGGCCGGCGGCGCCGCGGCCGCGGCCGCCGGCACGGTGAGGACCGGGCACGGCGCCGTTCGAATCACCTTTTCCGTCACCGAACCCAGGAACAGCCGATTGAACCCGCGGCGTCCGTGCGTGCCGATCACGAGCAGGTCGGCACCTTCGTCGCGGGCCAGCGTCGTGATGGCCTCGTGCTCGATCCCTTCGTGGACGATGAACCGTGAACGCAGGTCGGCGGCGCCGGCGGCGGCAACCTGGTCTCGTAACGCGCCGAGCGCTCGTTCGGGCGAAACCACGAGTGCCGGCTGATTGGCGATGTCCGGCGTCCAGGCGAAGCCGATGGCCGTAGGCAGCACGTGCTGCAGCACCAGTTCGCTGCCATACGAGCGCGCGATCGCGGCGGCGTATTTCAGCGCCCGCGACGATGGCTCCGAAAAATCGAGCGGACAGAGGACGCGTGTGAACTCAACCATGAGCTACCTATTTTGCCTGTTCTGCCGGCTGCGACGGCACGACCCGGACGGCCATGGCGCTCAAGCGATCGAACAGGCGCGCGTTGGCGCGGATCGGCCACCAGTCGTAGAGGAATATCTCGATCGGGCGCCACATCGCCACCCAGCCGCCGATGATCAGGCCTTCGCGCGCAATGCCCGCAAAGCGTGTTTCAGGGAGCAGCGTCTCGATGACATCGCCGCCCGCGAGGCAGGCGGCGAGGAAGCCCAGGCCGATGGCCAGGCTCTGGCGCCCAAGACGAAACAACAGCCGCAGCTGCCGTCGCGTCGCCCCGGCACGGTGGCCAAAATAGTCACGGATGCCTTCGCGGACGACCCGGGCTTCATCAGGCGCGGCCGCCAGGCGATCGACGTGGACCACCAGCGCGAGCGGCCGCTCGCCGTGAATTTCGCCAGCCCATCCGACGATGAACTCCTCCGCCTTCGGATCGAGATCTCGCTCTCGAAACGGCGTCGGATCGAGCGAGTGAAACAACTGCCTGAGCTCCGCAACATGCACTTCGATCGTCGCGGCGTCTGGCGGAAGGTTCACCTCACCGGCCGCAAACGTCATGGGCGATGTTCGCGCACCATCGGCTGCCATACCGCGATCGACAAGGCGAAGCTGACGATGCTGACGACCAGGGCGCCGATGAACGCGGCCCCGAATCCGCTGACGTGAAAGCCAATCCCTAACGCTCCCGAGAGCGCGCTGGTGAACCACAACATCAACGCGTTCAGCACGAACGTGAACAGGCCGAGCGTGACCAGGAAGAACGGCAGCGTCAGGAGCGCGAGTACGGGCCAGACGCTGACGTTGAGGACCCCGAACACCAGCGCCACCGCGAACAACCGCCACCACTCGCCGGCGAACGTCACGCCGGGGACGAGGCGAATCGCCACCCACAGGGCGGCGGCGTTAATGAGCAGCCGTCCGAATAGTGACATCGGGTACCTCAGCGATCTTCAGGCTGCGCTCCACTCGGAACCGGCGTTCGGCTTCGTGCTTGAGCGGCCGTAGCAGCGCCAGCCGAATCAAGGCCACGCCGGGCGCGACATAGGACCAGTACTTACGGAACCGATCGCGGGCGTCGGCGTCGGTGGTGCACACGCGCGTCTCGGTGTGAAAGACCGAATGCGTCGCATCGATCGGATCGGCGCCGAGCGTCCACGTGATCTTCACGAATCCCGGCTCGGCGAACGTCGCGAATTCGCCGGCGGGAATCGACCTGAACACCGGTGCGGCGACCCACGGCTGGGTCACGGCGCCAAGCACCACTTCACGGCCGGCGCGTTCCGCCAGGACGACCCATCCGATCGACTGCATCTGCTCGAGTAGCGGCGTGGGATGCGGCCGGGTGTCAGGCTCACCGCCCATGGCGAGTTCGCGCAGCTTGATCAGGGCGCGAATCGCCGGTGATTCGAGCAGCCGCAGGCGCTTGGCCGTCGACAGCACCGCCTCGGCCGGCGCGTCGATCGCAATGTGGTGATGCTCGATCACTTCCGGGTCGGGGATGAAGCGGTCGAGCAGGGTGCTGCGCCACGGCTGCTGAGCAGCCGAAAGCTTGCCATAGTGCAGCCGGTTCCACGCCACGACGGCCGCATAACCGGCGCCGGCGACGCCGAACCCGAGCGCCGCATAGCGAGTGAATCTAAAGCGCATGGCGTTCCTCCAGTTGCCAGCGATCACAGCGAAAGCCATGCCGCCCGCGCCGGGCGCAAACGCGCCCCCAACGACTCACGTCGCGGGGAAATTTCACGGGGCGGCGTAATAATCCGCGCTCCGGCCCGGGCTTCGCCACGTTCCGGGCCGTTTTGGGCGGGCCCCGGCGGCACGACCGTTGCCCCATTGAATGGCAATGGCCCTGCCCGTTGTCATTGCCGCCGTTGACCTGGGTCCGCAGACCTCGCGGGTTCTTTACCATGCGGCGGGGTTCGCGCGCCTGCTGGATCTGAAGTTGAGGGTGATCCACGTCTCGCGCGATCTCTCCGACGCCGCGCACGAGCGCCTGCTGAACAGTTGTCTGCAGCAAGGGCCGTATCAGGTGGATTTCGATCCCGCCGACGTCGTGCTGCGCGCCGGCCGCGTCTCCGAGGTGATCGCGCGCGAAGCGGTACGCGAGCGCGCAACGCTGGTCGTCATTGGTGCACGGGGTCACAGCACGGTCACGACGTTCCTGTTGGGATCGACCAGCGCCGCGTTGCTGCGCGCCGCGGTCACGCCCGTGTTGCTGGTGCCGCCCACCGACGTCGACATCGTCAGCATCGGCGACACGGCGGCGCTCACGTGCGGCCCGGTGCTTGCGGCCGTGGACCTGTCGGAGCACTGCGACGAGCAGTTACGGATGGCAAGCCTGCTGGCCCACATCGCCTCGCAACCGCTGCTGCTGTTGACGGTGGCCAACAGCCGCACGACCGATCACCAGGCGGGGCTGGAACTTCGCGAACGCGCTCATGGGCTGGCGCCGAAGCGGCCTACGGCGCTCATCGTTCGCCGCGGCCAGGTGGCCGACGAGATCTCTCGTTGTGCCGCAACGGAGGGTGCCGGCCTGGTGGTAATGGGCCTGCGGAATCGCCCGCGTTGCCAGCCCGGCAGCATCGCGACCGCGGTGATGAAGACCGGAAAGGCGTTCGTACTGGCCGTACCGGGATGTTGAGGAGGCACGTCATGACCACACCAGCGCTCGTCACCTCGTCATTGGTCGCCTCCGCGCTCGTCGCCGGCGCGGCCGCGCTCGATCGTCGAGTGGCGCAGGACACGTTTGCGGACACGCGCGCGGTGATCGAGTTCCAGCGCGCAGCCGACGACTATGCGTTCCTGCACCGCCGGGTTGAACGCCGGATTGGCCTGGCGCATCGGCGCGCCGGCGAAGCCGAGGATGCCGTCGCGGCAGCGGAACTGGCGACCGGCATCATCGCGGACCGTGCCAAGCTGCCCGAAAGTGTGCTGTTTACGCCGGCGGTGGTGACCGCGTTTCGCCACCTCGCCGCCAAGGCGGTACACGCGCCCGGGTGCGACCCGGGCGAGCTGCGATCGGGTGTCTGGGAAATGTTCCACCAGATCAACTCGCCGGCGACCGGAACCAGGCGCGCGAACGCATGCGTGGCCGCGGCGTTGCCGGCCTTGCCCGTGGAGCTCGAGTATCGATCGGCGGGCACCGTCCTGCTGATCGTCGATACCCACGCCAACCTGGTCGTCGACGTGCTGCCGGCATTACTCGCCGGCAGCGATATTCGCTGATCGCGCCGCTGACATTTGGTTGCAGCCGGCACGCGCCGCGCCTATAGAATCGGCGCGTGTTCCGGCTGTGGCTGCGCGTGATCGGCCTGCTTGGCGCGGCGGTCACTCCCGTGTTCGCGCAGGCCGGCTTCGACATTACGTCGATCGATCCCGAAACATTTCGCGCCATCGCGTTCCGTCTCGCCGACGGGCAGCAGCCAGAGATTGACGGCAGGCTGACCGAGGAGGCGTGGGCGCTGGCGCCCGCACAAGGCAACTTCATCCAGCGCGAACCCTCGTACGGTGCGCCGGAGACGGAGAAGACCGAGTTCCGGATCCTCTACGACGACCGCACGTTGTACATCGGCGTCTGGGTCTGGGACAGCGAGCCCGCCGGCATCATGGGCAGCGAGATGAAGCGCGACGCCGGACTCAACAAGGGCGATCAGCTGAAGATCTCGATCGACACCTTCCACGATCACCGCAACGCGTTCTACTTCAGCACCAATCCTCTCGGCGCCTACAAGGACGCCAACACCGTCGAGAACGGCCGCACCATCAACTACGACTGGAACGCGGTGTGGGACAACAAGACCTCGATCGACGACCAGGGTTGGTACATCGAGCTGGCCATTCCGCTCAGCCAGTTGCGGTTCCGCACGACGATCGGTGAATCGACGTGGGGGTTGAATTTGTGCCGCGTCCTGTTCCGCAAGAACGAGGAGTCGTATTGGGTGCCGTTCCCGCGCGAGTGGGGGGCGTCGGGCCTGGTGCGCATGTCGAACGCCGGTGTGTTGCAGGGGCTCACCAATCTTCGCTCGCGCCGGCGCATCGAGTTGGTGCCGTTCGTGCTGCCGACCGCTTCAAAGGACTTCGGTCCGCCCGGCCCCGGCCCTGGCGCGGCGCCGGCGGCCACCGACGCGAAGTACGGCGGCGACTTCAAGATCGGGTTGACCAACGACCTGATCGCCGACTTCACCTATCACACCGATTTCGCGCAGGTGGAAGCGGACCAGGAAGTCGTGAACCTGACGCGATTCAGCCTGTTCTTTCCGGAGAAGCGGCAGTTCTTCACCGAGAGCGCCGGCATCTTCGACTTCGGGAAGGCCGGCACCAGCAGCGGCGGCGACGCGTCGGCCAGCGATCCGGGCCTGCTGGCATTGTTCTACAGCCGGCGCGTCGGTCTCGTCGACGGCCAGCAGGTGCCGATCATCGGCGGCGGCCGCGTCACCGGCCGCGCCGGCCGCTACACGCTCGGCGTGTTGAACATCTCCACCGAAGAACAAACGCTCTCGACGCGCCAACTCGACACCGCTAACTTCACCGCGATTCGCGTCAAGCGCAACGTGCTGGCCAACTCCAGCATCGGCGTGATTGCGCTCAACAGCCAGAACGGCATCTCCGACTACAACCGCGCGATCGGCGTCGACGGCGGGTTCGTGTTCGGGCAGCACGTGACGATCACTGGAGCGATGGGGAAGACGTTTTCGCCCGGCGGTGGTGACGCCGGCGGGACCGTGGCGGGCGTCGCTGATTTTTCGTGGAAAAGCGATCGCTTCTCCTACGGTGGCCAGTATCAGGACGTCGGCGAGCGCTTCAACGCGGAGCTGGGCTACGTGCCGAGGCTGGATATTCGCGCCACCCTCTTGCGGGCGGGGTGGACCCCGCGCCCCCGCATTCGCGGCGTACGTCAACTGCTCATCAACAGCGAGCTCGAATACTTCGAAACCCACGCCGGCCGGGTCGAATCGAAGATGCAGGCCGCCTCGATCCAGTTGCAGAGCCATGACACGTCCAGCGCGTTCAGCAGCGTGACGCGCCAGTACGACAACCTGTCCGTGCCGTTCGCCACCGCGGGGACGACGCTCCCGGTCGGGCCGTACTCATGGACGACGGCCACGGTGCGCTATTCATCGGATCGCACCAGGCGGGTGTACGGCTCCCTCGGTGGCGATGTCGGCGGTTATTACAACGGCGATCGCCAGGCGCTACGCGCGAACCTGAGCATCCAGGCCGGCAAGACGCTGCTGCTCGAGCCCAACTTCACGCACCACCGCGTGACGCTGGCCGGCCGGCCGCGCCATACGAGCAACGTGCTCAACTTCCGCGTCAGCCACTCGTTCTCGCCGGACTTCTACCTGAAGGGCTTCGTTCAATACAACGACGATCGCAAGACGGCCAGCTTCAACTTCTTGTGGTGGTATCACTACAAGCCTGGCAGCGATCTCTACGTCGTTTATAACGAGGGCTGGGACACAGATATTCCGCTGACGTCGCGTCTGGTTCCGTCATCGTCATCGCGAGTTCGCTCACGTTCACTCGCGCTCAAGATGACGTACTGGTTGGCGAGATAGCACAAGGCCTTCACCGGGGGCGCGTCACGCGGCCCGGCGTTGCCTGAGATACTCAATTGCGATCGGCAGTACCGAGACGAGCACGATGCCGATGGCCACCAGCGAGAAGTTGTCCTTGATGACCGGGACGTTGCCGAACAGGTAGCCCGCGCCGGCACAGACCAGCACCCAGATGATGGCGCCGACGATGTTGTAGGTGACGAACGTGGCGGGCGTCATCGCGGCCGCGCCGGCCACGAACGGCACGAACGTCCGCACGATCGGCACGAAGCGGCCGGAGACCACCGCCATGCCGCCGTGCTTCTCGAAGAACGCATGCGCTTTGTCGAGGTGATCGCGGTTGAGCGCCTTGTGCAGGAACCCCTGGTAATCGTGCGCTGAAAAGACCTTCGGGCCGACGTAACGGCCAACGGAATAGTTCACCGCATCGCCGGCAATGGCCGCGGCGGTCAGCAGCACCGCCACCAGAGAGATATCAAGGACGCCGGTGGCCGCGAGCGCGCCGGCGGTGAAGAGCAGCGAGTCGCCGGGCAGGAACGGCCAGATGATCAGGCCGGTTTCGATGAAGATGATCGCGAACAGCATCGCGTAGACCCACACGCCGTAATTCGCGACGAACTCAGCCAGATGAACATCGAGATGCAAGAACAGGTCGATGACGTATTCCATTCCCGACCAGTATCTCACCCCGACACGCATGGCCTCCCGACAAGTATCACTTCCCGACCAGCGTCACCTCCCGCCCGTTCACGAACACGTGCTTGATCGTGGTCTTCTCGTCGAAGAGATCGCCTTCGGTCACGATCACATTCGCGATCTTGCCGCGATCGAGTGAGCCCAGCCGATCGCCGGCGCCGGCCAGCGTCGCGGCATCGAGCGTCAGCGCTTTCAAGGCCGCGTCCTTCGACAGTCCGTTCGCCACGGTCTTCTGCGCGTTCTTCAGGAAGTCCTTCGGATCGGACAGGCCACCCGATTCGAACGCGAACAGCACGCCGGCCTTGTCGAGCACGGCCGGGCCCTTCGGCGCGTTGGCGCGGTCGCGCAGCACGCTCAGCGGTTCGTCCGCATCCGGAGCCAGCGACGGCCGCCGCGCCGGGAAGTTCAGGCTGTAAATCACCCGCGCGTTGGCGGCTTTCAAGTCCGCCGTCACATCGTCGACCTGCCGCGCCGCGGTGATGATCGGATCGAGCTTGAACGCCTTCGCCATGTCGAGCGCGCGCAGCACGTCTCGCGAGGTCGAGGCGCGGAACGCCACCGGCAGCCGGCCCGCCAGGGCCGGTTGCATCGCTTCGAGCGCCGCGGAATGCGGCCGGTTCTTGGCCTGCTGATACCACTGCGCGTCGAGGAACGCCTGGCGATTGAACGCGATGATGCCCATCAACGAATTCGGATAGCCGGGTCCGCCGCCCGGCCGGTCGGCCGTCCCGACGTGCAGTGCCACGGGCGTGCGCAGCACGAGCGAGCCACGACGATCGTCGGCGAGCGCGCCGATCTGCGGCAGGTCGTTGCCGATCGAGGTCAGCACCAGCGCGCTCTGGCCGCGGATGCCGTCGCTGCCGGGCGTCGCCAGAATCGCGGTGATGCCGGCTTCCGCGGATTTCGACAGCGACGCTGCGGCCGGATTCATGTGATCGGCCGCGCGCAGGTGCGCCCGCAGCAGCGTGTCGCGCTTCACGCGCTCGATGTCTTCGGTGGTCTGCGGGTTCTCGGCGCGTGGAATGGCCGGCGCTTCCAGTCCCGCGGAACTGCCCATGTCGATCAGCCCCGGGTACACCGTCAAACCCTTGCCGGCGATCGTGATGGCGCCCGCGGGCACGGTGACGTTGGTGCCGACGGCGCTAATCACACCGCCCGAGAACACCAGCGTGCCGTGATCGATCGCCGCAGCAGAGACCGGAACAATCCGCGCTCCCGTGATGGCATACGTATAGGGAGCTTCCTGTTGTCCAACAACGGGATCGCCGAATACCAGGCACGCGATGGCGATGAGGGCCAAGCCCCAAGTCCCAAGCCCCAAGTCCCTTTTCATCGCTGGCCTCCCGCCGGACGCGACGAGAAACGTTCGTAGAGCTCGGTGTGTTTACTCTTGAGTCCGACGTTCCGTCCGTTGATGAAGATGTGCGTGAACTGCGTCTTCATCTCCATGGGATCCCCGTTGGCGATGAACAGATTCGCGATCTTGCCCGGCTCGAGCGAGCCGACACGGTCGGCAACGCCGAGAATGGTCGCGGCATCGAGCGTGATCGCGCGTAACGCGCGGTTGCGGTCGAGGCCCCACGCCACCGAGATGGCCGCCTCGTATGGCAGCAACCGGTTATTGGCGGCGCCGCCGGTGCCGAAGGCGAAGGTGACGCCCGCCTGCGCGAGCTCGCCCGCGGCCTTGTAGGTGGCGGCATGGTGCGCGTCCTCGCGCCCCGGCAACGTCAGCACCGAGCCGAGGATCACGGGGATGTTCTTTTCCTTCAGCAGCGGCGCCGCGAGCGGCGACTCGAGGCCGCCGGTGATCACGATGCGGATGTTGGCGCGGTCGGCGAAGGCGACCGCCTCGCGGATGTCCGCTTCGTTGCTGGCGGCGACAAACAGCGGCTGCCGGCGTTCGGCGATCGGCACCATGGCGGCGAGGTTCCAATCGGTAGCGCGATCGGCGGCCGGGACCTTCGCGTAGGCGCGGGCCCGGGCGATCAGACCTTCGACGCGCTGCACCCGCGCGTCGCGCTCCTTCTTGAGCTCCTCGTACTTGCGGTTCGCGTCCGGGCTCCCGCCGAATCCACCGCGCATGAGCGGCGGGAACTGGAAGCTGACGCCGGCCACCGGCTGCAAGGTGGCTTCTTCCCACGTCCAGCCGTCGAGGTTCATCACCGCGACCTGTCCGCCGATCAGTCCGCCGGTCGGCACCACGGCGACGCTCGTAATGCCATTGACGCGAGCCACCGGAATGGCGTCGCTGTCGCTTTGATACGCGACTTGCGCCTTCACCGATGCGTTGATCTCGAGCATCTCGTTGGCGTCTTCAAACCCGCGCGGCCCCGGTTCGTTCAGGCCCATCGAGGTGCGGGCGTCGATGAACCCCGGATAGACCTCGCCACCTTTCGCGTCGATGATCTGCGCGCCGGCCGGCACCGCCGCGTTCGCGCCGACCGCCTCGATGCGATTGCCGCGAATGACGATCGTGCCGCGCTCGATTGGCGCGCTGCTGATCGGATGGATGCGCGCATTGGTAATAGCCGTCGCAGGTCCGGTTGACGTGGGTTGAACACCTCCGAGCCCGGGAACGACAATCGATGGATCGATCGGCGCCTTCTGTGGCCCTGGCGAATCCGGCGTTTGAGGCGTCTGCGCCTTCTGCGGCCCTGGCGTAGTTGTCTGCGGCCGGCCCTCGGCCGCGGTCAGCGTGTTCTTCTCCTTGCCCGCCTCGGTCAGACGACGCTCTTCGGCGAGACGATCGTAGTACTGCTGGCCGTCGATGTAGACGCGATCGACAATCGCGTAGGTGCTCAGCGGATGCTTGTTCCAGATCACCACGTCGGCGTCCTTGCCCACTTCGAGCGAGCCGACGCGGTTGTCGATCTTCAGCTGCTTCGCGGGATTGATGGTGACAAACGCGAACACCTCGTCTTCGGTGAGCCCGCCCCAGTGCATGCTCTTGGCCGCCTCGGTATTCAAGCGGCGCGCGTGCTCGGCGCTGTCGGAGTTGATCGACACCAGCACGCCGCGCTTGTGCATGATGGCGGCGTTATAGGGGACGGCGTCCTCGGCCTCCACCTTGTAGGCCCACCAGTCGGAGAACGTCGATCCGCCGACGCCATGCTTCGCCATTTCGTCGGCCACCTTGTAGCCCTCGAGGATGTGCTGGAACGTGGCGATCTTGAAACCCATCTCCTCGGCGAGACGGATCAGCATCAGCGTTTCGTCGGCGCGATAGGTGTGCGAGTGGACGAGGCGCTTGCCTTCGAGGATCTCGACGAGTGGCTCGAGCTGGAGATCGCGCCGCGGCATTGAAGTGTCGTCGTCCGCCTTCGCCAAGGCTCCCACCTCCGCCGAGGCTTCGGTGGACAGGCCGGCGCGGCGCCGTTGGTAGTCCTGCCATTCGCGCTGATAGGCCTTGGCCCGGCTGAACGCGTCGCGAATCACGAACTCGACGCCCGGCCGCGTGAGCGGATAGCGCCGCGGACCGGTCTGCCCGGACGGCATGTCTTTCGGGTTCTCGCCGAGCGCGAACTTGATGCCCGGCGGCGCGCCTTCGAAGACGAGCCCGCGCGCGTCCTTGCCCCAGCGCAGCTTGATCACCTGGTTCTTGCCGCCGATCGGATTGGCGCTGCCGTGCAGCACGTTGGCCACCGTGAGACCGCCGGCCAGGTCGCGATAGATCGCGACGTCGGTGGGATCGAGCACATCGTCGATCCCGGTCATCGAGCTGACGGTGGTGCCGCCTTCGTTGATCGACTCGGCGGCGATGTGCGAATGCGCGTCGATGATGCCGGGTGAGACGAAGCGGCCCCTGGCCTCGACGATCTCCGCGCCCTGCGGAATGTCGGTGCCGGCGCCGCCGACCGCGGCGATCTTGCCGTCACGCAGCACCACGGTGCCGTTTTGAATCGTGCCTTTCGTGACCGTCAGCACGGTGCCGCCGCGAATGGCGACGACCGAGGAGCGCGTCGTTTGCGCGAGCGGCGCTGCATGCTGCGCAGCAGCCACGGTAACGGCGAGGGTCAATACGCAGCGTGCCTGTCTCATAACTTTTGAACCGTTGAACCGTGTGAACGGGTTATGGAGTTCCGGAAGGCTGATTCCAAATGTAGCGAGTGAACCAATCGAGATTCTGCTGCATGGCAGCGCGGTTGGCCTTCGGCTTGGTCAAGCCGTGTCCGAAGCCCTTGAAGATCGACAGCTGCACCGGCACGTTCTGATCGCGCAATCCCTGATACAGCTGGAACGCATTCGGGATCGGCACCCGCGCATCGTCTTCGCCGTGTTGAATGAGCGTCGGCGTGCGCGCCTGCTTGATATACGTCATCGGCGAGGTGTCGGCGTAGATCTTCGGATCATCCCACGGCGTGGCCTTCAGGTACTGGCGCGTGAACGGGTGGATGTCGGTATTGACGTAATACGTCATCCAGTCGGAAATGCCCGCGCCCACCGAGATCGCCTTGAACCGATCGGCATGGCGCGTGGTGAGGAACGCGGAGATATAGCCCCCCTGGCTCCAGCCCATGCTGCCGACGCGGTCGCGATCGACCAGCCCCTGCTGCACCAGCGCATCGACGCCCGACAGCACGTCCCACGCGTCGCCGATGCCGAGATTGCGGACGTTCAGTGAGCGAAACTTTTCACCGTAGCCGGCGCTGCCGCGGTAGTTCGGTTCGAGCACGAGCGCGCCGCGCGCGAGGAATGCGTCAATCGGGTAGTAACCGCTGCTCGCGTACGGCACCGGTCGCGACACACCGGTCGGTCCGCCGTGAATCACCACCAGCAACGGGTGCCGCCGGCCCGGCTGGAAATCGGCGGGCTTGTGCAGGACGCCCTCGATCTCCGCGCCGTCCTGGCTCTTCCAACGCACGACCTCGCGTACATGTTTGGGCCACGTGGCGATCTGCGCCGCCGTATCGCTGACTTTCCGCGGCGCCGCGTCCGCGATATAGACATCGGGAAACTGCGAGGGAGCGGAGCCGATGAAGGCCACACCGGCGCCGTCCGGCGCGATCGAAAAGCCGCCGCCAGTCAGCCCGCCCAGGCCCGCGTGCCTGGTGATCGCCTTCGTTGCCGGGTTGACAACATAGAGATTGGCTCCGGTTCGCTCGGACGCCGAGAAATGGATGCCTCTCGGCGACCACGCGATCAGTCCCGGATTCTCATCAAACGTGCCGGTCACCACGCGCGCGTCAGGCACACCCGCCACCACGGTGGCGATCGCGCGGTTCTGATAGAAATAAAACGGTTTACCCATCGCCGTGCTGAAGGCGATCTCGCGCCCGTCAGGCGACCATCGCGGATTGGAATCCGGTCCGTCCTGCGCCACGGCAATCGCGACGTCGCCGGAGGCGAGGGTGACGATCGAGATGTCGGCGCTGCCGCCGTCCGCCGGGTCGCTGGTGCGCCGATGGTCAAAGGCGATCCGGCTGCCATCGGGCGACCAGTCGAAACTGCCGACCACGAACGATCCCTTCGTCAGCTGGCGCGGCGTCATTGGGTCGAGGTCGAGCAGGTGCAGATGCGTGTAGCGGTGATCCTGATCCTCGAGCTTGACGTCGCCCCACCGCTTCTCGCGTTCTTTCACCGCTTCGGAAACGGGATCCTGCATCGTGAAGGCGAGCTGCTTGCCGGATGGCGACCACGCAAACGCATTGACGCCGTCCTCGGTGGAGGTGAGGCGTTCGGCTTCGCCGCCGCGGAGAGCAATGCGATACAGCTGGCGCTTGCCGTCACGGTCCGACACGAACGCGAGCCATGCGCCGTCGGGCGACCACGCCGGTTGCAGGCTCGACTTGCGTGCATTGGTGAGCTGGCGCGACGCGCCCGTGGCGGCGTCGCCGATCCAGATCTCGGTTTCGTAGGCGTTTTCGTCCCAGTTGGCCTCGCGGATCGTGAACGCCGCCTGCCGGCCGTCGGGCGAGATCGCTGGTGATCCGACGCGTTTCAGGTTGATGAGATCGTCGATCGATGGAACGGCCGAAGATTGCGCGTAGGTTGCCGCTGTGCCGAGCAGGAGGAGCGCGAATGCTTTACGCATGGATCCCTCGGGTGTTCGTGGACGATCGGTCCGGCCCGTCCGCCTGCGCCAAGGCTGCCACCTTCGCTCACGCTACGGTGGACAAGTCGGCGAGACGAAGGCGGAAGGCCCCAAAGTATAGCCCCGGACACCTTGACAGGATCGGCCGAAAAAGCCACAGTCCTTCTTTCGAAGAGGAGAGTTCCACATGCGCAATCTGATTTCGATGGTGGCGGGCGCTCTGTTCGTGGCGTCGCTGGCCATCCCGGCGTTTGCCGGGGCCCCCACGATGCGGACTTTGCATCGTGGGGTGGCTGGCTCGGACATGACCGTGAAGGGTGAAGTGGTCGATATTGCGTGCTCGACCGCGAAGAAGGAAGCCGGCAAGGGCGCCGGCCATGCCAACTGTGCCATGGTGTGCGCCAAGAAGGGCCAGCCGGTGGGCATACTCACCGCTGACGCCGTTTACACCGTGACCGGCGACTACGCCGCGAACAGCAACGCCAAGCTGCTCGACTTCGTGGCCAAGAACGTCGTGGTCACCGGCGAGGTGACGGAGAAGGACGGCGTCAAGTCGATCAACGTCAAGTCGATCAAGCTCGCGAATTAGGGTCCTGGGTCCTGAGTCCTGGGTCTTGGATCAAGACTCAGGTCCCAACTCCCAACTCCCAACTCCCAACTCCCAAGTCCCAAGTCCCAAGTCCCAAGTCCCAAGTCCCCCCTGAGCCCGTTTTCGTCCGTACGGAGTCTAATCACTTCACCAGAGCGTTGACCCGGCCGGGCATCGCACAGGCACAAGGAGAGACCCATGCCTCGCGATCTGTTCGGCGACGTCACGCGTCCGTCTATTTCGATCGGCAACCGCAAGTGGTACACGGTGCCGGTCTCGCTGCTCTCGCATTCCGCGATCGTCTTTGCCGTCGTGGTGGTTCCGCTCTTGGCCACGGATGCACTCCCAAAGCCATGGCAGAAGATCGAGACGGTCTACATCCCTCTCGTCCCCACACCGCCACCGCCGCCACCGCTTCGGCCGGTCGACCCGAAGCCAGTGATCAATCCCAACGCCGCGCCGATCGTGGCGCCCGACAGCATCACGCCCGAGAAGCCCCCTGACTTTGACCCCACGTTTCAGGAAACCAATACCACCGGCATCGTTGGTGGTCTCGAGAACATCGAGAGCATCATCGCCGCACCGCCTCCTCCGCGCCCTGTGCCGCCAAAACCGATCCGCGTGAGTGGCGCGAAAGCCGCGCAGAAAGTCAGAGAGGTCGTGCCGGTCTATCCGCTGTTTGCGCTGGCGGCGCGTGTCCAGGGCACGGTCATTATCGAAGCGACGATCGGTGCGGACGGCCAGGTCGTGGACGCGCGGGTCCTTCGCTCGGTGCCGCTGCTCGATCAAGCCGCACTGGACGCAGTGCGCCAGTGGGAATACAGGCCGACGCTGCTGAATGGTGTGCCCGTCCCGGTGATCATGACGGTCACGGTGACATTCACGTTGTCGCGGTGAGCATCATGGTGAGGCCCACCGTTCTGAAGCCCTCATCGGACATGTCCGCCTCCGCGGCCGAAGGCCGCTACGGCGAGATCTCGCCGTAGCCCGCCTTTATCTCCAGCGGGCGAAGGCGGAAACATCACGCCGATGATCGACGTGCTGCTCGTCCTGCTGGTGATCTTCATGGCCGCGCTGCCGCTCTCGCAGCGCGGTCTCGACGCGCACCTCCCAGCGGAAACCACACGCCAGTCGACGCCGATCATCGACGAGCGGATCATGCTCGAGTACTTCGAGGATCGCAGGATCGAGATCAACCACCAGCCGGTTTCGATCCAGGATCTCGAGGAGCAGCTGCGGGAGATCTATCGCGATCGACGCAACAAGACGCTGTACATCGCCGGACACGGATCGCTGCGGTACGGAGAGATCGTCACCGTGATCGATGCGAGCAAGGGAGCCGGCGTGGATCGCGTCGGTATTATCACCGACGGCATGCGGCGCGCGGCGAGCTACTGAATCGGGGCGCCGGCGCCGGGCGGGGCGTTGCCGGCGGTCGCGCCGCCGAAGAGGTCCGTGTCGGCCGCGTAGATTGTCCCCAGGGCGTTGGTCCAGAAAAAGCGACGGCCGGTGACGCCGGCGGCCAGCGGATTACTCGACGCGTAGTACGAACTGAACAACGCCGCGGCAACGCCGGTCGTGTTACAGCCGTTGATCACAGCGGCGCTCGCTTCCGCGCCGCGCACCATCGTCACGCGATACCCGCTCTTTTCAACCGACACGGCGGCGCCCAGATCGGGGCTGATGAAGGGCGCGCCGCCCGTCGGCGCGTCGCCAAGGATCGGCAGGCTCGACGCGTAAAAGCCGGCGCCGCACGAGGAGAAATACACCTGCTGTGCGTTGTTGATCACGCGAAGGCTGGCAATCGCGCTCGATTCGTTGGCCGCGATCCGTGCCCGGAGCAGGCCGGGGATCGCAATGGCCGCGATAATGCCGATGATCGCCACGACGATCAGAAGCTCGATGAGAGTGAAGCCGGGCGCGTCTCGGTCCCGCATATATCCACGTCTTCCAGTGCAAAATAGCCGCCGCGAGCTGTTCCTGCGAATTTCGGCCCAAATGGCGACCGGGGGGTTGCTGGCGTGACAGTTACTGTCACTTCGTGCCGAGTCGTGTCAGTTATACTCCGCCAACTTAGGAGCTTCTATGTTTTTTCGGATCGCAGCTGTCATCCTGGTCGGGGGTTCGCTCGCCGCCGCGCCGTCGCGTCAGGGCGTGCAGCCGCGTGAACCGTTCACGCTCGCGTTGACCGGCGACTCGATCATCAATCAGCGCCTCTCAGTGTTCAACGAGCCCGAGTTCACGCGTCTCTTCGACATCATTCGCGGCGCCGACGCCGCGTTCACGAATCTCGAGACGCTGTTTCACGATTACGAGATGCCCCCCGCGCACCAGAGCGGCGGCACGTGGATGCGCACCGATCCGCCGATCCTCAAAGAGCTGGTGTGGGCGGGTTTTGATCTCGTCTCGCGCGCCAACAACCACGCGGGTGACTTTGGACCCGCCGGATCGGCGATCACCAGCAAGTACATCCGCGAGGCCGGACTGGTCGAGGCCGGCGTGGGCAACAGCCTCGCCGAAGCGCGCGAAGCGAAATTCCTGGAGACGCCGAAGGCACGGGTGGCGCTCATCTCGGCCGCGTCGACGTTCCCGCCGCATTCGCGCGCCGGCAACAGCCGCGGCGACATGCCGGCGCGCCCGGGGCTGAACCCGCTGCGCTTCAACACCACGTATGTGATCACCGCCGAGCGGATGGCGGACTTGAAGAGCGTGGCGTCGGAGTTATCGGGCAACCCGCCTGCCGCCGGCGACACGCTGAACTTCGGCGGCCGAAGCTACGTGGTCGGCACCCAGCCGGGGACGCGCACCGAGCCCGACCGCGGCGACGTCGAGGCCATCGCACGCGTGGTTCGCAGCGCCGCCTCGCTCGCCGACATCGTGATCGTCTCGCTGCATTGCCACGAGAGCGGCGCCAATCGATCCGTGCCGGCCGACTTCATTCCGATCTTCGCGCGCGCCGTCGTCGACGCCGGCGCCGACGTGTTCGTTGGCCATGGTCCGCACGTGCTGCGCGGCATCGAGATCTACAAAGGCAAGCCGATCTTCTACAGCCTTTCGAATTTCATCTTCCAGAACGAGACGTTGCTGCGGATGCCATCCGATAGTTACGAACAGTACTCACTCGACGATGACGTGGCGCAGCCCGGCGACTATCTCGACGCGCGTTACGACAAGGACCGTCGCAGTTTTCCCGCCGACGCCGAGTACTGGGATTCGGTCACCGTTGTCACCACATGGGACGGCAGCCGGTTTGTGGAGCTGCAGCTCCATCCGATCACGCTCGGCTACAAGACGTCGCGGGCGGAGCGCGGCCGGCCGAAGCTGGCCTCGGGCGCGGATGCGTCGCGGATTCTCGAGATCATGGCGGCGCGCTCGAAACCCTTCGGCGCCACGGTCACGGTGAAGAACGGCGTGGGCCACGTCACGCCCTAGTCTTGGGTCTTGGGTCTTGGGTCCTGGGTCCTGGGTCCTGGGTCTTGGTCTTACCCAAGCCCCAAGTCCCAAGTCCCAAGTCCCAGGACCCTAGATCGCCCCAAGCAGTGCCTTCACCTTATTCGTGGCTTCCCACGTCAGGTCCTTGTCGTTCTTGCCGAAGTGCCCGTAGTTGGTGGTCTTCGAATAGATCGGGCGGCGCAGGTTCAACTGCTCGATGATCGCCGCCGGCTGGAAATTGAACACGCGGTTGATCGCGCGGATGATTCTCGCTTCCGGCACCGTGTTGGTCCCGAACGTGTCGACGTGCACGCTCACCGGGTTGGGATGGCCGATCGCGTAGGCGAACTGCACCTCGCACTTCGCCGCCAGCTTCGCGGCCACCACGTTCTTCGCCACCCAGCGGGCCATGTAGGTGGCGCTGCGATCGACCTTCGTCGGATCCTTGCCCGAGAACGCGCCGCCGCCATGACGGCCCATGCCGCCGTACGTGTCGACGATGATCTTGCGGCCGGTGAGACCGGTGTCGCCCTGCGGACCGCCGATCACGAACCGCCCGGTGGGATTGATGAGGAACTCGGTATCACGGGTCAACAGCCGCGCCGGCAGCACCTGCCTGATGACTTCGTTGATGCAGAACTTTTCGATCTTGCTGTGCGGCGCGTCGGCGGCGTGTTGCGTGGAGATGACGACGTTGGAAATGCCGACCGGCCTGCCGTTGTCGTAGATCACCGAGACCTGTGATTTCGCGTCGGGCCGCAGCCACGGGGCGCCGCCCTGCTTGCGAATCCTGGTGAGCCGCCGCCCGAGGCGATGCGCGAACATGATTGGCGCCGGCATCAGCTCCGGGGTCTCGTTGCTGGCATACCCGAACATCAGGCCCTGGTCGCCCGCGCCCTGCTGCGAGGTCCGCTTGCCCTTGACCTTCCGCGCGTCCACGCCCTGCGCGATGTCCGCCGACTGCTGCGTCAACAACAGGTTCACGAACACGCGATCGGCGTGAAACACATCATCGTCGTTGACGTAGCCGATCTCGCGGATGCACTCCCGCGCGATTGATTCAACATCGAGGACGGCCTTGGTGGTGATTTCGCCACCGACGATGACGATGTTCGACTTGACGTAGGTTTCGCACGCCACCCGGCTGAATTTGTCCTGCGCGAGGCACGCATCGAGGACCGCATCCGAAATCGTATCAGCGACTTTATCGGGATGACCTTCGCCGACGGATTCCGAGGAAAAGATGTATCGATTGCCCATTCACACTCCAAAAAAAAACCCGCGATGGTCGCGGGTTTGTTCGCGACTTAGATAGCGCCCCGCCGGAGGCGGGGCAAGCTACGCTGCGGCCCATCAAGTCGGAAAAATCGCCGCAAAACGACCCTTCAGTATTGCTTCCTCGCGCCGTGGTGTCAACGATGGCGGCGCTCCGAGCGGTCCTGGGGCCTGGGGCCTGGGTCCTGCAAGACCCAAGTCCCAAGACCCACGACCACGGTTATTTCTTGTGCGCCGCGATGTACGACAACGCGAACTTCTCGAGCGCGGGATTGCCCAAGCCGATCAGCCTTGCCTCGGCGGTGGCTTTCTCCACGGGCCATCCGTCCTGCAGGACGCGCTTGACCAGCCAGACGGCGCCAACACGCGTCGCCGATGCGCAGTGGACGTACGCCGGCTGGTTGGCCTTGTCGGCGATCGCCGCCAGGAACCGATCGACCACCGTCGGATCCGGCTTCGCACCGCTGAACGGAATGTGAATGTAGTTGAGGCCGAGCGACTTCGCGTGCGCGGCGTTGAGCTCGATGTTGGCGTTGGCTTCGGTGGCGAGGCGCAGGTTGATCACCGACTTGAAGCCGTCTTTCGCGAGGCCGTCGAGCGCGGAGGTTTCCGTGGCGCCGCCGCACGCCACCACCGCATCAACCTTGGTGAAATTGACGATGCCCGCGCGTTCCTGCTTCGTTTGCGCGAGCAGCGAAACGCCGAGGGTGAGAACCAGAGCAAAAGTCAGGATACGCATTGACCAACCTCCAAAGGCCGATCCTAGCGCATCAAGCCCTCAAGCCCTCAAGCCCTGAGTCTCTATTCTTTCTGCACCGTCACGGTGACCGGCGCTTGCATGCGCACCGTTACGGTCGTGCCGGCGGCCAGCGTCGCCGGATTGCGATCGTTGGTCATCGCCGCCGCGGTGCCGGCGCCGGCGCCGACCGCGCCGCCAATGGCCGCGCCCTTGCCGCCGCCCAGAATCGCGCCGAGGATGGCGCCGCCGATGGCGGCGCCACCGACTTTCGCGGCGCTCTCGCCGCCGGGCGATTGACCTTCGCGCACCACGGGGTCCGTCTTCAGCGCCAGCTCGGTGCCATCAGCGAGGACGATGGTGTGGAAGCGGATCGCGAGCCGCGCCTTGCCCTTCATGCGGCCGCCGCGATCGACTTCGCTCACCGAACCACGAACCGTCGAGCCTGCCGGGATGGCGATGCGATCCGCGACACGCACATCACGCGTGACGCGGGCGTCGACCTTGTCTTCAACACGCGCCAGCTCGCTCGACACCGTGCGCTCAATCTGAAGTCCGAGCACCGCGTCGGACGGTACCGTGAGATCGACGAACTCGGGCGCCGGCGGTGGCGGCGGAGCGGGCGGCTCCGGCTCGCGATACTCAGGCACCGACGGCTCTACGCTCGGCCGCGTCTCCCACATCGTTCCAGACGTGCTGGGAGCCGCAGGAGGTGCCGGCGACTCTGACGGCGGCCCTGAGCGAGCGATAGTGCCCGCGTCGCGGGCACTATCGCGAGTCGAAGGGCGGTCAACCGGTCGTGAAGCTGCACGCGAGGGCGCAGGCGCCGTTGAAACCGGCACGCGGCGCACGCGAGGTTCCGGCGTGGCCGGCTTTACCACCTCGGGCTTCGGCGCTTCCGGCCTGCCCTGAGCGACGCCCGCGCCTTCGCGGGCGGAGTCGAAGGGGGTAATCACGCCTTCAGATTCAGTCACCGCCGATGGCGCCTTTTGATCCGTGGCGCCCGCGGACGGGCGAAGCTCGCTGGACTCCACGAAAGCGGAGGCGGATTGATTCTGCCGGACCGCCAGGTAGGAGCCACCGGCTGCCGCCGCTAGGCACCCCACCGACAATCCCGCAAAGACCAGCTTGTTGAACCCCATTGCGATACTCCAAAGAGAGAAGTGCGAAGCGAGAAGTGAGGGACTTCCCACTTCTCCCTTCAAACTTCTGACCTCTGCGTGAGCAAGGCGCGTGCCGGGTTATCGGCCCGGAAAACACGGATTTTACGCCTATTTCCAAGGGAATGGCAGTGTCCCGCTGTCCTGTTCAGAGGAGAGTGTCCCAGGCGCACAGGACGAAATTGGCCGGGAATCCGGCAGGAGCCCGAATGCAGGGACGCGGTCCCGTGACTCCTGATACCCTGACTTCTTTCCAAGGAGTTTCGTCACATGAACGACGATCGACCTCAGGGCCCGCTCGACTGGGTACCCGATATCAGGGACATCCGCCGCGTGCAGAGACCCCGGTGGGTGACGCCTCGGCTCCTCGGCATTGCTGCGCTTGCCCTGGCGGCGATCGTCACGCTGGCCAACCTCAGCTTCCAGATCAGACCCGAAGAGGTGGGCATGGTGCTCCGCTTCGGCCGGCACGTGCGCACGACCGAGCCGGGACTCCATTTCAAGCTCCCGTTTGTCGAACAAGTGCTGCGGGTGCCGGTCCAGCGCCAGCTCAAGGAGGAGTTTGGGTTCCGCACCACGGAGCCGGGCATCCAGTCCCAGTACTCCGCGAACAGGTTCACGAACGAGTCGGTGATGCTGACCGGCGACCTCAACGTGGCAGTCGTGGAGTGGGTCGTGCAGTATCGCGTCACGGATCCATACATGTACCTGTTCAAGGTCCGAGGCCTCACCGACACGTTTCGGAGCATGAGTGAAGCGGTGATGCGCGAAGTCGTGGGCGATCGCACGGTGACCGAGGTCTTGACCGTCGGCCGGCAGGAGATTGCGACGACATCAGAGCGGCTGCTGCAGGACCTGGTCAACCAGTACGAAATGGGCATCGTCATCGACCAGATCGTGCTGCAGGACGTGACCCCGCCCGATCCGGTGAAGCCCTCGTGGGACGAGGTGAACCAGGCGCAGCAGCAGCGTGACCGGCTGATCAACGAGGCGCGGGCGGAGTACAACAAGGTGATTCCCCGGGCGAAGGGCGAAGCCGGCCAGGCGATCCTTCAGGCCGAAGGCTACGCGCTCGAACGCGTCAACGGCGCGCAGGGCGACGCCACGCGGTTCAAGGCGGTCTACGACGCCTACCGCCGGGCGCCCGACGTCACCCGCCGCCGCCTGTATCTCGAGACCATGCAACGCGTGCTCCCGGAGCTGGGCGCCAAGGTCTTCATGGACCAGGGCACCGGCACCGTCATTCCACTGCTGCCGCTCGACGGGCTCAAGGGTCTGCTCGGGGACACGCCGCCGAAGCCGGGAGGTCAGCGATGAAACCCGATCTGATGGTCAAGGCGGGGATCGCCTTGCTGGCTCTGATCCTCCTGTCGGCGTCCACCTATCTGGTGGGCGAGACGCAGCAGGTGATCATCACGCAGTTGGGCGAGCCGAAAGGCAACCCCGTTGGCGAACCGGGGCTGCACTTCAAGCTCCCGTTCATCCAGACCGCGAACTTCTTCGAGAAGCGGTTCCTCGAGTGGGATGGCAGCCCGAACCAGATGCCGACCAAGGACAAGCGGTTCATCTGGGTCGACATGTACGCCCGGTGGCGGATCACGGATCCGCTGAAGTTCTTCCAGCGGCTCCGCGACGAGCGCGGCGCCCAGTCACGTCTCGACGACATCCTGGACGGCGAGACCCGCAACGCCGTGGCCAGCTATGACCTGATCGAGCTGGTGCGCAGCAGCAACCGGCCCGCCGACAGCGTGCCGATCGAGACCGAGGAGGAGCGGATCGTCCTGGAGGAAATCGCCAAGGGCCGGCGGGCGATCGCCGGCGACGTCCTACTGGCGGCCCAGGGTCGGACCGCCGATCTCGGCATCGAGATCCTCGACATCCGGCTGAAGCGCATCAACTACGTCGACGAGGTGGAGAAGGACGTCTTCGCGCGCATGATCGCCGAGCGCCAGCGGATTGCGGAGCGGTTCCGATCCGAAGGGCAGGGCGAAGCGGCGCGGATCCAGGGCGAGCGGCAGCGCGACCTGCAGCGCATCCAGTCGGAGGCCTACCGGACGGCGCAGGAGCTGCGCGGCAAGGCTGACGCCGAGGCCACCACGATCTACGCGGACGCCTACGGCCGTGACGCGGAATTCTATTCGTTCATCAAGTCGCTCGAAACCTACGAGCGGACCGTCGACGCGAAGACGTTCTTTGTCGTGGGCACCGACAGTGACCTGCTGAGATATATGCGGGCGCCGAAGTAGAGCGGCGACGGGCGACGCGCTCGTCGTCGATGCCGCTGACCAACTCTAGCGACGGCCAACGGTAACCGGCACCTGATCTAACGCCTCAGCCATCGCGGCGTCGAACCTCTCCAGCGTCGATGCGCGGTGGCTGCTGGTGTGCAGCTTGAGGCATTCGGGCTCGAGCCGCACCTGATCGCGGGATTGCCAGGTCGCGGCGCGGCGGCGCAGGTGCCATCCATAGAGGACGCGCGCCGCGACTTCCAGCAGACGGCCCGCACCGAACGAGAGCGCGCGTTCAAGGCGGGACTTGGGGCTTGGGGCTTGGGGCTTGGGGCCCGTATCAAAGTTCGGATAGAACTCTCTCACAAACGGATTCGCGTCCACGAAGCGCTCGAACACATCGTGGCCGACGATCGGCCGCAGGTGGATGATCTGATTCGCCGAGAACAAATCGGCGGGTTCGATCGCCATCGCGCGCTCGGAGATGACGTAGTTCAGGCACATCCGCTTCCGCCATCCGAGGAGGCGCGAGATCACCAGCACCGAGAGCGTCACGCTCCAGACGCGGCCGGGGGCCGTGATGACAAACAGATCGAGATCCGCCGATCGTTCGGCGTTGAGGTGCGCGAGGCTGCCGGACACCGCCACCATGCGCACGAACGGCATGCGCGCGACGAGCGACAGCACGCGATGTTCGCGCTCGAGCAGATCGCGGCTCAACGCTTCGCGGCGGATCCGCGTCTCTAAGAGGTCGCCGCGTCCAGCTGGAAAATAGCGGCCGTCGCGATACTCGACCGTCGCCTGCAGAAAGGCGCTGTCGCGCCACCACGCCGCCACCGACTTTGCGTCGGCGCGCACCTCCACCAGGCTCGCGTGCAACTGTGCCAGCGTGAGCGGATAGTCAAACAGCGAGGCGTAGGTCACCGAGCGGAGAAACGCCAGCTCTTGCGCGCGGGTGGGCGTCATGTCGGCGACTCCGAGGCGCGAAGCGCGTAGGGAGCGCGCAGGACGTAGAGGCAACCGGCTGTGACGATGACTTCGGTGAGGACGGTGGCGATGGCGGCGCCAACGATCCCGCGCGTAGGCACGAGCAGAAGGTTGGCGGCGACGTTGCCGGCAAGGGCCAGCGTCACGATCGCGAGGTAAGCGCGCTGGCCGTCCCACCCAATCACCTGGTGAGTCAAGGCGTAGTTCAAAAAGAACAACGGCAACGCGAGCGAGAGCACGGCGAATGCCGGCGCCGCGTAGGCGTACGCGTCGCCGTAGATGAACGGCACGATCACCGTGGCGCCAAGCCCGCACACCACCGCAAGTGCCAGGCCGGCGGCGGCGAGGCGGCCGCCGATCGTGCGAACGAGCTGGAGGTCGTTGGTCTGCACCAGCATCGGGAAGGTGACGGCCATCACGGCCGCGGGCAGGAGCCGCATTGCTTCAACCAGGCGAAACGCCGCGTTGTATCCACCCACGGGCTGAAAACCGTGCCACTGCTGGATGAAATAGACATCGATGCGGAAGTACAGCGCTGAGATCAACACCGCGGCGCCAAGCGGAAAGATGTCGCGGAAACACTTTGAAGCTGTGAGCGTCCCTGCTTCCGGCCCGCTCCCGGATCCCGGATCCCGGATCCCGGATCCCGAGAGCGTCAGAGCAATACCCAGTGACACCAGCACGGCGATCACTCCGGGCACCAGCATCGCGATGCCGAGATAATCGAGCCGCCGCCACCACCACAATGCCGCCATCGCGAGCACCAGCGTCGTCAGTCGATGCGCCAGGTGAATCGCCGATTCGATCTCACTGCGCTGCAGCCCGCGGAAGTAATGCGCGATCGTTTCGAGCATGGCGCCGCACAATTGCGCGAACACGACGAGAAGGAATTGCGCCCGCCAGTGACGCGGCACGAGATTCGGCGTGGCGAGCACCAGGACGGTGGCGGCGAAGAACGCGAGCCCCGCGCGCAGGCTGAGGATCTCGACCAGGAACCGCCGGCCGTGATGGGGATGGCGCGCGGTGTCACGCGCGAGGTGCATCGACAAGCCGGCATCGGTGGCCACGCCGAGCAGCCAGCCGGTGGCCATGGCGAATGCCATGATGCCGAACGGATCGGCGTTCAGCCGGCGCGCGGCCACCACGGTGATGACGAGCATCACCGCCTTGCCGCCGGCGTCGGCGAACGCTTTGAACGCGATGCGAGGTGCCACGGCGCGCATATCTGACATTACGTATCGCGAAAGAAGTTTCACGTTCGGAAAGCCCAGGGCCGAGCATCAGCCATCAATGGTGCGCATCATGCGATGAAAGCGAATGAAATGCACCTCTCGTACCGGCCTGAGCGGAGCGAAAGGCCGTCCTGAGCGAGGGTTTGCCCCGCGTCAGCGCGGGCGAACGCGAGTCGAATGGACGGGCACTTGAATTGCACTTCGTAAGCCACTCTTGTCTACCGTCGCAGCAATGCCGGTGCCCCGCGCGTGGATTAGCCGCGCTCTGGTGGGCTCGTGGGTCGTGCCGGCGAGCCTCATGCTCGTCGCCGCCATCTCGCCATTCGAGCGTCCGCTCCCCGGATCCCTGGCCGGTTTTACGCTAACGACCCTGGAACTTTCAGTTGTGGTCGCGCTGGCTGCCGGCGCCTCTGTGGTCCTGCGCGGTGCCGCATTCACGTGGCTGACGCCGATTACGATTCCGGCGATCGCGCTGCTGGCGTGTGCGCTGGTGGCGAGCGTTACCGCTCCCGAGTTCCGCGCCAATTCCCTTCGCTTCGTCGGCCGCCTGACGGCGGCGCTGCTGCTGTTCACGCTCGCCGCGAACACGCTGACGTCGCCGCGTCTCGCGCGCCAGGTGATTGCGACCCTGCTCGGCGCCGCGGCGCTGGTCGGCGCCATCGCAGTACTCGAACTCGCGCAGGTGCCTTTGGTGCTCGACGCGTTGAAGGTGTTCCGCCCGGGCTTCCACGTGGTGGGCGGCCAGCTGCGCGCGACGTCGACGTTGTTCTATCCGACCATCACCTCGATGTATCTCGAGGTCGTGTTTGCGCTCGGCCTGGTGTGGATCGCGTCGAGCCGGCTGGCGTTTGTGGCGCTGGCGCTGACCGGCGCCGGCATCATTGCCACGTTCACGCGCGCCGGTTTGATCACAATGACGATGAGCTTGCTGATCTACGGCGGGCTCACTTACTACAAGAGACTTGCCGGGATCCGGCCCGCCTCCGCTCGCGAAGCGAGCTCCGGCGCGGTCGCGCCGAAGCGGCCTTCCGGCCGCGAAGGCGGAGATCCGGGATCCGGGATCCGAACCGGCGAAGGCGGCTGGGATGGCCAGCACACGAGACTCGCCGCGCTCGCCGCGGTTCTGCTCGCCCTCGTGATGCTGTCTCGCTCACCGCAGATGCTCGTGACCCGCATGAGCACGGATGTTTCGCAAGACTGGTACGGCGCATCGTATGACGTGCCCGGCACGCTCACGCTGCGGCCAGATAGTTTCACCGATGTGCCGGTGACGTTATCGAATCGCGGTTGGCTGACGTGGCAGTCAACGCAGTTGCCGGTGTTTGCGCTCTCGTATCACTGGCTGTCGATCGACACCGAAGAAGTGCTGATTTACGACGGCCTGCGGACGCCATTCACCACGCCCGTCGAGCCCGGTGAGGAAGCGACCGTGCACGCGCGCGTCCGCGCACCGGGGTATCCCGGAACGTACCTGCTGGTGTGGGACATCGTGCAGGAACATCGCACGTGGCTGAGCCTCGAGGGCGTGTTCCCTGGACGCACGATTGCGAAAGTGGAAGGCCAGCCCGTGGCAGCGCCATTACCGACGCGTGGCCCGATGCCTACAGGCGTGATGCGGATGCCGCGGCCGGTGCTGTGGACCACCGCGCTCGAAATGGCCGCCGAGAACCCGGTGCTGGGGATCGGCCCCGACAACTTCCGGTTGACCTACGGGCGCTACCTTGGTCTCGCCGCGTGGGATTCCCGCGTGCACGCGAACAACACCTACCTCGAAGTGCTCGTCGGCATGGGTGCGATCGGCGCGGCCGCATTGCTCTGGCTGATCGTCGCCGCGTGCCGTTCGACGATCGCCCGGCTTCGCGCTGCCGACATCGAGACGATGCCCTTGGTTGGCGCGGCAACGGCGGCATGTCTTACGATTGCCGCTCACGGCGTGGTCGATTCGTTCCTGACGTTTACCTCCACATACGTGGTGTTCGCCCTGGCGGCCGGCATGCTTTTCCGCGTCCTCCCTCCGTGCGCTCCGTCCTCCTCCGCCTGCCCTGAGCGAGTGTGGGCGAAGCGCAGCTTCGCGCATACGAGTCGAAGGGTGTCCTCGTCTCATGCGAATAGCCTTTGACGGCACCACGTTGACGCCCGGGCGCACCGGTGTGGGGTACTACACCGAGCACCTGCTGCAGCATCTCGCCCGCGAAGTCGAGACGACCGGCGACGAGATCGTCGTGGTGTCGAACAAGGCGATCGACACCGAGCGGCCGCTGCCGCCGCACGTGCGCGTTCACGACGGCCATCGCTTCCCGGTGCGCATCGGCTGGATGCAGATGCGCGCGGCGCGAGCGCTGGAAGCGTTGCGGCCAGACGTGGCGCATTTCACCAACGGCATGATCCCGATCGGCTCGCCGGTGTCGACCATCGTCACGGTCCACGACATGAGCCTGCGGCTGTATCCGCACTGTCATCCGGTGCGGCGCCTGTTGCTGAATCGGCCGCTGATGCACCTGGCGATTCGACAGGCGGCGTCCATCGTCACGGTGTCGCACAGCGCCCGGCGCGATTTGCTGCGCTTTCACGGCGTGCCGCCGGACCGCGTCGCCGTGGTCCATGAAGCGGCCAGCCCCGCGTTTCACCCAATCGACGATCGCGCCACACTCGATCGCGTGCGGGCGCAGTACGGTTTGCCGTCGCAGTTCGTGCTGTATGTCGGCACCATCGAGCCTCGCAAGAACCTGTCGCGGCTGGTTGACGCGTTCGCCATGGCCCGCGTCCGGGGCATTCAGCAGCACCTCGTCTGCGTAGGACCGTACGGATGGTCGTCCCGCGACCTGGCCGGACGCATCGAACGGCTCGGCATCAAGGACGCCGTTCACTTCACCGGTTACATCCCCTTCGAGGATCTGCCGGCGATCTACAACCTCGGTGACTTCTTCGTGTTTCCGTCGTTGTACGAAGGCTTCGGCCTGCCCGTGGTCGAGGCCATGGCGTCGGGCCTTCCGGTGCTGACGTCGAGCACCTCGTCGCTTGGCGAGATTGCCGGCGATGCGGCCGAGACGATCGATCCGATGAGCACCGACGCGCTTGCCGACGCGATCTTCCGTCTGGCGACCAGCGCCGATCGGCGCCGCGATCTCGCGGAGAAGGGGCTGTTGCGATCGCGCTGCTTCTCGTGGACGCAGACGGCAAAAGACATGCTGGCCGTGTATCACCGGGCCGCGGGTGTCGCCGTCCCGTCCACCACGGTGCCGGCGTCCGAGACGCCGGTGCCCGTCAAGTCCATGTCGAGGGAGCGGTCGCTATGATGGCGTTCGATCGCGATGCCACCGCGCCCTTCGACGATGCTCAGGGCAGCCCCGAGCGTAGTCGAGGGGCGCCGGCGACCCGCGCGTTCGATCGACTCGCGCCGACCTACGACACGCTGGTGTCGGGCGACACGTTCCGTCATCAACGCCTGCAGACGCACGCGGCTTTCGCGCGCTGGATCAAGCCGGGCTTCCGCGTGCTCGAAGTCGGCTGCGGCACGGGCGTCGATACGGCGTTCCTGGCCGCGATGGGCGCGAAGGTGGTGGCCTGCGATCCGTCGGACGAGATGTTGAGCCGCACGAAACGCCGGTTGGCCAACGCCGGCCTTGGCGATCGCGCCGGCATTTTGTCGTGCGGGCTGCAGGAGTTGCCGCAGTTTCTCGATGCGCTCGATCATGCCGAGGGCTTCGACGCAGTGCTCTCCAATTTCGGCGCGCTCAACTGCGTGCCGTCGCTCGACGCGTTGGGCGTGATCGGCTGCCGTCACCTGCGCCCGGGCGGTGCGATGATTCTCGGACTGATCGGCCGCACCTGCTTATGGGAAACCGTGTACTTCACCGCTCGCGGCGACCGGTCGAAGGCGGTGCGACGGCGCCAGTCAAACGTCGCGGTGCCCGTGGCCGGTGTTGACGTGCCGACCTTTTATCATCGGCGCCGCGACCTGCACACCAGCCTGGGTGAAGGCTTCACGCTCGATGGCGCAATCGGCATTGGCGTCATGGTGCCGCCGCCGTATCTCGAAGCGCGCTGGCAGCAGGTGCCGATCGCCATTCGCCGCGCCGCGGCCGGCATCGACCGCCTTGCCGCGGGTTGGCCGCTCGTCAACCAGCTGGGCGACCACACGCTGACGCGCTGGGTGAAAAGCCGGGTGACCCGTGGCTGACGTCCTGCTCGGCCAGGCTTACTACCTGCGCTTCGATCCGAAGCTGTGGGAGGCGCAGCAGCCGTACGCGCCGCTGGGTACGCTCTACGCCGCGTCGTACTTGCGTGAGCGCGGCCACGCCGTGGGATTGTTCGATGCGATGCTCGCGGACTCCGTGGCCGAGTGGGGCGACGCGATTGCCCGCACGCGCCCGCGGATCGCCGCGATCTACGAAGACAGCTTCAATTACCTGAGCAAGATGTGCCTGCTGCGCATGCGCGAGGCCGCGCTCGAGATGATCGATCGC
>CAZEMI010000172.1:0-17397 GCA_964513235.1 uncultured Acidobacterium sp. | reverse complement strand
GACCACGACCTCGGGCAACGGCTACCGCCAGTGGAACGTGCTGTCACAGGTCCAGGCCATGTATGACCTGAACGCCCCCCACGGCTTCCTGATCCGAGATGCAGCCGAAGGCGGCGGCGGACAGGAGCAGCAGTTCCACAGTCGAGAGAAAGGGCAGAACCCGCCACAGGTGGTTCTGCAGTTCGGGCCTCTGGGTCAATAGAGGCTGGTAGCATTCCCAGGGGCGGCGGGCAAATGACCTGCGCCCCTGGGGATGTGCCGCCTTCGGGCCGTGCATTTGCGCCCCTGTCGACGTTTCCCCGAATGGAAATTGTGGTCGAAGAAATGGAGTGGCCGCAGCCACTGCCGGAACCCTCGCTGTCGCGTCCGGCGACGAAGAATTCAGCGATCGGAAAGCTTCAGCAGCCTGTCGAGAACGGGGTGCCGCCGGTAGGCAAACGGATTTGCCACCGTGACGCCCGCCCAAGTGAACGCGTCGGCGTAATTCTCTGACAGCAGGAGCCGGCACGCAGCGCCATTGGCGGCGGCCACCATCATGGCCTCCCAAATGCTGACCTTGCGCGCCGTAATCAGCAGCGACGCTTCGAGCATCACTCAGCGGACGTCACGGCGACCGGAAACGTGTCGTGCCAGTGCAAGGCGGAAGCGTCACTCTGGCGACACCGACCATCGCGTCACGGGTGACCAACGTCGCCAGCTGCTCCTCGGACATGTTCTCAGCGCCGGCGGGCCGCTCGGGCAAGACGAGATAGCGCAACTCCGCGGTGCTGTCCCAGACGCGCACCTCGATGTCTCGAGGGAGTTCGAGCCCGAACTCGCGCAGCACGCCACGTGGGTCAATCACCGTCCGCGCGGTCGATTCGGCGGGCAACGTCGACGCCTCGCCCGCCAGCCACGCGTGGACGCTCACGGCGCCCGCGAACTGTGGCGCGCCGGTCACCGTCAGCGCGAACGCCGACGCGTGGATCGATCATCAACGGCTTCCTCATTCGCGACGCCGTCGAGAATACGGGATCGTCCGAACAGCAGTTCCACAGCCGCGAGAAGGGCGAGACGCCGCCACAGCTCGTGATCACGTTCGGCACGCAATAGGGGGCTGAGTCGCTGTCCGTGATTGCCGGCGCCCGGGAACACCCCGGGCGCCGGTGCTCACGAGCCGTTCTTCTGCGGGCACGTTGGCGTTTGGATCAGGCATGTTGTCGTGGGCGCCCGCCGTGGCCGGCGAACCTTCGTACCGCCAACCGATCCTGATTGGAGGTAGTAGACCGAAACGGCTGGCCGGGGCTGTCAATCGAATGGCCGAGTCGAGGCAGCGGACAGTCAGATGACGCTGCCGGAGCTCGCCGTGCGCGATCGGCTGATCCAGCCCTACAATCGCCAGGAGTTTCAACGGCGGCGGTCTTGTTGGGCGTTTCACGCCGGCGCGCTAGAACAAATCTTCGATGAAGGGATATCCCCAGTACAGACCGAGTGCGATCGAGATACCGCCGACGAACAGCGAAACGGTGCGCGCAAACACGGGATGGGCACCGAGCCGTGCCAAGGGCCAGCCCATGAGCCCGGACAGCGCGGCCATTCCCACCGTTGATCCCACACCAAACAGCAGCAGGTAACCCAACCGCGCCATCGTTGACGGCAGTCTGGTCACCACGATCGCAATCAGCGCGCCGCTGCCCGCCAGTCCATGGACCGCTCCGACCAGGAATGGTCGTGCGAGGGTCCATCGGTCCACTCGGAATGATGACGACGCTCCTGGGATCCGATGGGTATGCGTCGGACCTGCCGGCACGCGCCGTGCGCCGTGATAAATCGCACGCACGCCAAAGCCGATTAAGAGCAGGACCACACAGGTCTGTAACACCGGCACCGCAATCGGCGGCATCTCAGTCTGCAACAGCACCAGCAGCGCGCCGGCTGTGAAGAGCGTCAGCGTATGGCCTAGTCCCCAGAACGCGCCGAGCCACGCCGCCTTCGCGCTGCTGCGTTCGCCCGTCATGAGGGTTGACACGGCAGCGAGATGATCGGGCTCGAGCGCGTGACGCATGCCAAGCAGCGCGCCCAGACCAGCGCTCGTTGCGAATGACTCCACACTCACTTGCTGAAACATCCAATACGTCGCGAACGTGCAGGCAAGCCCAACGAGCAGCCAGCGCGCGTCGGGCGCTCGCGATTTCAGCAGCTCGACCGATTGCCCGTGAGGCGTGTTGCGGTAGGCCGCGGCCCAGGCTTCTTTTCGTGCATGGAGCGCGCGTGGATCGGCCAGCCCCTTCGCCGTCACCAAACTCTCCAGTGCGGCCAGCCAGTGTTCGTAGTAGCGAGAACCGTCGTCGGGTTCACCACGTTTCGCAGCAGCCTGGAGTTGATCCGCCAGCGCGGCGGCCCATTCTTTCCAGGTGTAGTGCCCTTGCTCTGAGAGTCTGACCGCCATCGCGAAGGCCTGTGCCTGCCATGGCTCGGCGAAGACGGGCCCTGCCTCGTCTCGCGGTAAGCGCGGCAACGCGGATAGTCGATCGGACTCTGCCGTCCGATCAGAGCCTTTCAAGGTAGTCGTCCCACATGTCGAGGTGCACGGAGTCGCGCGCCGAAGCGCTCTCGCCCCACAGCTCGCGTGCCGTGAACCGAATGGAATACACGTGCTGCCGTTTCTCTCCCTGAGAATGCGCGTTGGTGTCCGGGAACACGTAGACGCCATGGTCGCGGAACACCACTCCCACCTTGCCTCGCGCGTATCGGGGGAGGCGAGTGTGGCCGGTCGGATGGATGTTGCGGGCCCGAACGCGCTGGCCGACTTTGAACGATGGCCGCACCTTTGGATCCTGGCTCGACGCGATTCCGCGGCTCAGCCAACGTGCCGATGTCGCCAGAGTGAGCGCCGGAGTCTGCCGGCTCGACCCCGACACCACGCTCCCGCTCTGGAGCTCCTCCTGCGTGATGAAGCCGTAGCTCACGACGTGAGTTTCGAGCCTCTTCAGCCACCGCTCGTAATAGCTCATTCGAAGGTAGTCGGCCGGGGGCAGGATCTCGAGCGCGTATCGGTCGGCATCGAGAGTCCATTTGCGCCAGGCACGCATCGCGCGAGTGAGCGCGTATACGCGGGCTTCCCAGGTCGCGTGGAAGACCGGTTCGTCCTTCTCATACCGCACGGCACCCATACCGTGCTGGCCGCCCATGTCATGAACACCGTTCATGCCTGACCTCCGGACCGCGGTAGCGTGACTCTAGCCACGCCAATCATGGCGTCGCGTGTGACCAGCGATGCGAGCTGTTCCTCTGACAGACCTTCAGTGCCGGCGGGCCGCTCGGGCAACACGAGATAGCGCAACTCCGCCGTGCTGTCCCAGACGCGCACCTCGATATCGTCGCGAAGCTCGAGACCGAACTCGCGTAGCACGCCACGCGGATCGATCACCGTACGCGAGCGATAGGGCGCCGACTTGTACCACACCGGTGGCAGGCCGAGCACCGGCCACGGATAACACGAACACAGCGTGCAGACGACCACGTTGTGCACCGCGGGCGTGTTCTCGACGACGATCATGTGCTCGCCTGGCCGTCCAGCGAAGCCCAACTCGGTGATCGCGCTGTCAGGGTCGGCCAGCAAGCGCCGCTTGTAGGCAGCGTCGACCCAGGCTTTCGCCACCACGCGGGCGCCGTTGCGCGGTCCGACCTTGTTCTCGAACGTATCGACAAGCGCATCGAGGGCAGGACGATCGACCAGCCCCTTTTCCACGAGGATCGATTCCAGTGACTTGACTCGCAATTCGAGATCGGAAGGGACGGCCTGGTGCGCGCCGCTCTGAGGTTGGCCGACACTTTGGGCCTGCGCAAGGCCGGGAGTCGCGGCTGCCCCGGCGGCCGTCACGGCGGCCTTCAAGAAACTGCGACGGGTGCCATCCATCAAGATGCGCCTCCTTCTAAGTGGCTTCGCTGCCGATTATTGCATGCCGCGTGGGGAGCGACTGCCGGAACGGTAGCGCTCCATGTGCCTCGGCCGTTCAGAAAGTCCGCGAGGCGGCCGCGCGGACGCAGGCCGCGAACAATCTCAAGCAGATCGGCTTGGCGCTGCATTTCTCAAGGGCACTCGATAGTCCGCCAAGGTCAACCCCTGGCGTCCTGTCCAGATACTCACGGTCCTCGGACGCCGCGGCCACGAACACTCCCATCCTCGCGAAGCCAAGTAGAGTGTCGCCGTGGCTGAACCTCGGGGGGAAACATGACGCTACGAAAAATTCTGGTGACCGTCCTGGTGCTTGTTGGCACGGCGAGTCTTCTTGCGCAGCAACCCAGGGGGCGCCGCGACGCCAACCTGACTCCCGAACAGCAGGCGCAGCGAGAGAAGCAGCGCGCCGCGCAGGCCATCGCCGACGGCGTGCGGCCGATCGAGGCGCTCGACACGGTCTGGATCGAAGAGCAGACCTGGATGGAGACCCGCGATGCGATCAAGGCGGGGAAGACCACCGCAGCAACCCGACGTTCGATCGGCCACGCGCTGGGACATCCACGACGACTATCACTATGAATCGCTCGTGGCGCTGACCGATCCCAGGCTGATTCGCGCCGAACAGCGGATCAAGGCGAAGAAGTTCACCATCAACCAGGTCGAGATCGGCTCGGTGGCGAAGATGCTGGAGAACGGCAGGAAGTTGCTCGACTACCGGGCGAAGATTTCGGCCGACGCCATCAATAAGGCGATTGCCGACTGGAAACCCGCCACGCAGTAGCGCGGAGAAATGCACACGGACGCCCGACATCATCAGGGCGTCCGTGAGCGGCGTGGCATGATTCAGGTCGGGCTGCTACGGCGCGACGACGAGGCGGTTTTCGATCGTGTAGCCCGTCGCGTTCGCGCGCGCGATCTGCTCGGCCTTCTGCTTCTGCGCTTCGGTGGGCACCGAACCGCGCAGCACGACCAGCTTCTTGTCCTGATAGGTATCGACGTCGATCGCGCCAGAATCGATCGTCTTGTCGGCGATGATGGCGGTCTTCACGTCAACCGTTTCGATCCCGCCGCGGACGGCCGACGCGTTGTCCTTGGTGTCCTGCACCACCCCGCGCGCCGTCTGCGCGCACGCGGCGCTTCCTGCCAGCGCGAGCACGCAGGCCATCGACCAAAACCCGTTTCGCATGATGCCCTCCCAATAAACACTTCCCGGCCCGCCGGTGATTCGACGGTCCGACAGAAAGAGAATGGAGCAAGATGTGTGCCACCATCAGGCCTGCTGCCGCTCGTAAACGTGGGCGTCGAGGCAGCTACTATTGGCATGACCGCGCCAATGCAGAAGACCTCGATCCCAGAAGACATCGAAGAGCATCGTGACCAGTGCTGGAGGCGCGAGGCGACACGACAGATCGAGACCGCGATCGAAGCTGAGCGTTTCATCGAACACGTCGGGTTTGCGGCGTGCCTCACGGACTCGCGCCGGCCCGGCCCTTCGCTCTATGTGGCGGTGTGCGGCCGACGCGACGCGGTGATGCCGAGGAATGTGCAAAAGGACCCAGAGGCGTCGTTGACGTGGGTGTTGAAGGACGAGCTCGTGGCCCGTGGCAAGGTGTATTACGCCAAGCTCTCCCGCGGGAAGGCGCTGTTTCTTGCGCCGCGGATGATTCCGAACTTTTACGCGATCTGGGGACTTCTCCGCGGCGAGGAGAAGAAACGCCTGAGCCGCCACGCCCAGGCGATCCTGCGCGTGCTCCGGAAAGAGTGGGAAATGGCCACGTCCGACCTGCGTGACGAGTCGGGCGTGAAGGACCGCAAGACCTTCACGGCTGCGCTGGACCAATTGCAGGCGGCGATGATCGTGGTGCCGAGCCAGGTGGTCTACCAGCCGAAGTTCACGTACCTCTGGGAGCTGGCGATCGGACGCTTTCCCGATGAGCTCACGCGGCGCGTCAAGCGCGCCGACGCGGTTCGCGAGATCGCGCGCTGCTTCCTGAATGGCGCCGGCATGACGATCCCGGGTGAGCTGGCGCGCGTCACCGGGTTGTCGCGGCCGGAGGCGGGTCTTGGTAACCGTGCGCTGGTCGCGGAGCAGTACGCGGACATGCTCGCGCCCGGCCTGTATCGACTGCGCGCGCCGCGCGGCTAGACCGCGCCACCCACTTTTTACAGAAAAAAAGAAGGTAGTGTTCTCCTGTAAAGGACTTGATGCCGGCCGCCATCGGATGCATGCGCCTGTCGACGGAGCCGGATCGAGACGATGAGCGATCCGTGGTGATGCTGCACGCGGCGTTCGATGCAGGCGTCACTCTCCTCGACACCGCCGACGCGTACTGCTGGAACGACTCCGAGACCGGTCACAACGAGCGACTGATCGCCCACGCGTTACAGACGTGGCCAGGCGATCGATCGCGGATCGTGGTGGCGACCAAAGGCGGCATGACGAGGCCTGAAGGGCGATGGGAGCCCGATGGGCGCGGGAAGCATCTCGCGGCCGCGTGCGAACGCAGTTGTCGGGCGCTGGGCGTGAGTGCGATCGACCTCTATCAGCTGCATGTGGTCGATCCGCGCACGCCGCTGGCCACGAGCGTGCGCGCGCTGGCCGCGCTCAAGCGCGATGGCCTGATCAAGTCGATCGGCCTTTGCAACGTTACCGTTGGGCAGATCGAAGAAGCCCGCGGGATCGCGGACATCGACGCGATTCAGAACGAGCTGAGCGTGTGGCACGACGCCGGGATTCTGAGCGGCGTCGCCGATTACTGCGTGAAGAATCGCATCACGTTCCTCGCGTATCGCCCTCTCGGCGGCCGCAAGTCGCAGCCGCGGACCAAGTCCGATCCTGCACTCAACGCGGTCGCGTCGCGTCATGAAGCCACCCCGTTTGAGGTCGCGCTCGCGTGGCTGCAGGACCTCGCCGGCGTCATCATCCCGATTCCAGGTATGACGCGAATCGAAACGGCGCGCTCGGCAGCCAACGCGCATGCGATCCGCCTCGATGACGCCGATCGGCGCGTCCTGGACGAACGGTTCCCGCATGGCCGCACGTTACGCCGCCAATCCGAGACGCGACCGGCCGCAGGCCTTCGGACCGATGCGGAGCTCGTTCTGGTGATGGGATTGCCTGGCGCCGGCAAGAGCACGTTGACCGAACAGTTCGTCGCCGATGGCTTCGAGCGCCTCAATCGCGATGAGACGGGCGGCACACTGCGCGGCCTGCTGCCCGAGCTGCGGCGAGCGCTGGCGGCCGAGAGAGCCCGCGTTGTTCTCGACAACACGTATGTCACGCGCCAGTCGCGCGCCGGCGTCATCCAGGTGGCGGCCGAGCTTGGTGTGCCGATTCGCTGCGTCTGGCTGAACGCCAGCGTGGACGAGGCGCAAGTCAACGCGGTGACACGACTGATCACGCGCTACGGGAAGTTGCCGGATGAGAGCGAGCTGGCGGTCCTGCGTAAGACCGACGTCGCCGCGTTTGGGCCCACGGTGTTGTTTCGGTATCAACGCGAACTGGAGCCGCCGGAGGCGTCCGAAGGATTTTCGCGAATTGACGTGGTGCCGTTCGAGCGGCGCAGGGATCCCGCGCACCTCAATCGCGCGGTCATCCTGTGGTGTGATGATGCGGCCGAGCTCGAGTCGCACACGCCGGCCCTGCGTGCGTATCAGGAGGAGGGCTGGAAGCTATGCGTCCTGTCGTGGCAACCATCGATCGCGGAAGGCAAGCGTAGCCTGGCTGATGTGCGCGCGGTCTTTGCGAGTGCGATCGAGCGCGCCGGACTCGCGATGGACGTGGACATCTGCGCGCATGGTGCGGGTCCGCCGCGATGCTGGTGCCGCAAACCGCTGCCCGGGCTCGGCGTGCAGCTAATCCATCGGCACCAGCTGACTCCGGAGCGGTGCCTCTATGTCGGGGCTGGAGCGCAAGATGCCGGCTTCGCCCGCAAGCTCGGCTTTGTGCACTCCACATCGCTCCGCCTGCCAACCTGGCAGGCTGCTGAAGAACGAACGAACTGATTAATCGGTGTCCAATCGGTGTCAATCGGTGGCCTAGGCGAAGATCGATACCTTCAGCGCGCGCCGCACGGCTAAACCGCGCGGATGGCGTCGCGCATGCGCTCGAACGCGTAGTGATTGAGCGCCTCGCCACGCTCGTCTGTGCCGCGCAGTTGGCCATCGATCACCAGCATTGCAATGCCGTGCACGAGCGACCAGATCATCCTGGCCTGGATGAGCGGATCGTCACGGCGCACCAGTCCCGCCCCTTGCTGTTCAACGAGCGAATCGACGAGCACCTGGAATGCGGACGTGGCTTCCTCGATGAACTCCGCATCCTTTTCGCACGACTCGAGGAATCGTCCGAACATCACTCGGTAGTGCGATGGATGCGCGGCCGCGAAATTCACATACGCCACGCCCATCGCTTCGAATCCGGCGCGGCCACGGGCGTGCTGCTCCCACGCTTCGACCAGGGTCAGCCGAAGGAGGCGGAACCCCTCGCGGCCAACGGCCGCGAGCAGGGCCTGCTTGTCAGAAAAGTGGCGATACAGGGCGCTTCGCGACACTCCGAGCCGCTCGCCAACCGTCCGCAGTGTCAGGGACTCCACCCCGTGCGTCTCGATGGTGCGCAAGGCCTCCTCGAGGAGGGCGCGGCGAAGGTCGCCGTGGTGGTAGCGGTCCGCCCGCTTCCTTTTCGGCCGGTTTTTGACGGAACCTGTCATCTGCCACCATCGTATTCTCTAATGTTGACACTGTCAACACTGGCCGGGTATCTTAATGTTGACAGTGATTACATTAAACCGACGAAAGGACCTCATCATGGTGGCTCGACTTTGGCGCGGCAGCGCCCCGCTCACGGCAACCGGACTCGCGATGATCGCCGTCCTGGTGCTCACCGTCATCGGCCTCGCCATCGATCCGCGGATCGTCACCGGCGCGCCGGTGTGGCTCAAACCCGCGAAGTTCGCGGCGTCAATTGCGATCTACACGTTCACGCTGGCGTGGATGTTCACGTTTCTCCCGGCATGGCCGCGCGCCCGGCGGATCGTCGGCTGGACGACGGCTGTGACGATGGTGGTGGAGATGGCGATCATTGGCTGGCAGGCATTCCGCGGCACGACCAGTCACTTCAATGCGTCAACACCGCTCGACATGGTGCTGTTCGCCATCATGGGACTCGCCATCGTCGGGCAGACGGTTGCAACCATCGCCGTGGCGGTGGCATTGTGGCGCTCGCAGTTTACGGATCGCGCGCTCGGGTGGGCGCTCCGTCTGGGAATGACGATCACCATCATCGGCGCATTTACCGGCGGCTTGATGACGGCGCCGACCGCTCGTCAACTCGACGCGGCGCGCGCCGGCGAGGGCATGACGGTGTCGGGTGCGCACACCGTGGGCGCGCCGGATGGCGGCCCGGGGTTGCCGGGGACCGGCTGGAGCACGGAACATGGCGATCTGCGCGTGCCGCACTTCATTGGACTACACGCGCTGCAGGCGCTGCCTATCGTGGCGTTCATGCTTGGGCGGCGGCGGCTGACCGAGACTGCGCGCGTGCGGCTGGCGCAGATCGCGGCTGCCAGCTACGTCGGGCTCTTCGGCATCCTGCTCGCGCAGGCGCTGCGAGGCCAGTCCGTGCTGGCGCCCGATGTCATCACCATCACGATGCTTGGTGTGTGGGCCGCGGCAACCATCGCCGCTGCGCGCGCCACCCTTTCTTCCAGAAGTGTCGCGCGTATTGAAGGGCTTGCCTTCTAATCCTGGCCACCTTCTTTTCTTTTGTGAAAGCTGTGATGCTGCCAAGCTCGGCTTTTCGCACTGCACCGCGCTCCACTTGCCAAACTAGGAGAGATGGATTACCCTCCTAGATTGACTAGGGAAGGAGCCCGTGGCCAAGAACGCCGACCTGCTGCCTGGGACGCTCGACATGCTCATCCTCAAGGCCGTGTCGCTGAAGCCGCTCCACGGCTATGGCGTGCTGCTGCGCATCAGCCAGATCTCGGGCCACGCGCTCGACATTCCCCAGGGCTCGTTGTACCCGGCGCTGTATCGCCTCGAGCACCAGGGACTGATCGTGGGCGAATGGGGCGAGAGCGAAAACAAACGGCGCGCGAAGTACTACACGCTCACCTCCGCGGGACGGAAGCGGCTGCGCGAGGAGACCGCCGGGTGGAACCGGCTCACGTCGGCGATAGCCAGCGCGCTCAAGACCACGCCTGACGAGGTGTGAACCTGATGGCTCGATTGCGCAGCTGGTGGTCGGCGTTGGTGCACCGCGGCCGTTTCGAAGACGCGATGCGCGCGGAAATGCAGTTCCACCTCCAGGCGCGAATCGCCGATTTGATCGACAGCGGGACGGGTCGGGACCAGGCCGAGCGGCAGGCGCGCATGGAATTCGGCACTGTGGATGCGATCGAGGACGACTGCCGCCAGTCCCGCGGGCTTCGCTTCTTCGACACCACGGCGCAGGACCTTCGCTACGCGGTGCGATTGATGCGCAAGACGCCGGGGTTTACCGCGGCGGCGATCATCTCGCTCGCGCTTGGCATTGGCGCCAACACCGCGATCTTCACGCTGGTCGAGGCCGTGATGTTGCGAACGCTGCCGGTCAGCGATCCACGCGGTCTCTATTTCCTGGCCCATGGCACCACCGACAACCCGGGGACCAGTTCGAATTACGGACTCTTCGAACGCTACGCGGCGCTGACCGGCGTGTTTAGCGGCGTGACGGCGTACAGCACATCGGGACTGAAAGTCCCCACAGGTGACGGCCTCGAGAGCGTGGACAGCGTCTGGGTGAGCGGCAACTTCCACGCCGTGCTCGGCGTGCCGATGGCGATCGGGCGCGGTTTTGCGGCCGAGCACGATCGAGCACCTCAGCCCAGCATGATTGCCGTCATCAGCGACAGTTATTGGGCGCGGCGGTTCGGCCGCACCACCGACGTGATCGGCAAGACGCTGACCGTGGATGGCCGCCTGGTGTCAGTTGTTGGCGTGACCGCCCCGGAGTTCACCGGGATCGTCCCGGGCCTCACGCCTGACGTCACGCTGCCCTTGTCGGTGCGCGCGCTGGCCGAGCCCGAGTTTCTCGATACCCGCGAAACGTGGACCAGCATGCCGATCGTCGCGCGGCTGAAACCCGGCGTGCCGGAGGAGCAGGCGCTCGCGGCCGCCGCCGTCGCCTTCCGGCAGTACATGTCGGAGAAGGAGAATCAATGGATCGTGAAGCGGAATCCCGCCGCGTTTTCCGCGGCGAGATTGCTGCCGGCGGCACGGGGCTCGGGCGTCTTGCGCCAACGCTATGCGATGCCCCTGACCGTGTTGATGGCCATGGTCGGGTTGATCCTGTTGATGGCCGCGGCGAACGTCGCCAATCTGATGCTGGTGCGTGGTGACGCCAGGTCGCGCGAGGTGGCGATCCGGCTGTGCGTCGGTGGTGGCCGCGGGCGGCTGATCCGGCAGTTCCTGACCGAAGCGATCCTGCTCGCGGCATGCGGTGCGGTGCTCGGCTTCGTGCTCGCCATCTGGGGCACCAGCGCGATCATGGCGTTCTTCGCGACGCTGGAAGCGCCGGTGCGTCTCGATGTGTCACCCAACCTCAGGGTGTTCACGTTCACCGCGGTGATCACGCTGCTGACGGGCATGCTCTTTGGCTTGCTGCCGGCCCTCAAATCCACGCGTGTGGACCTGACGCCGGCATTGAAGGATGGCGGCGCCCGGATGAGGATGCCGCGGCGCTGGGTCACGGGACAGGCCTTGGTGGTCTCGCAACTCGCACTCGGGGTCGTGGTGATCGCGGTGGCGGGCTTACTGGCGCGCAGTCTCTACCATCTCAAGACGCAGGAGGCCGGATTCAGAGGGGACCACGTGCTCGTGTTCACGCTCGATAGTTACGGCACGAAATTGAACTCGGATCAGCGAACCGCGATCTACGCCCAGCTCCTGGAACGGCTCCGGACGCTGCCGGGCGTGGTGAACGTCTCGGCGTCCCGTTCAGTGCCGGTCCACACCAGCGGGAATGCCCGCGCGCTGGACATGCCCGGCACACCCGAAACGATGCTCGATCGATCGGCATTTACGAACATGATCACGCCGGGTTACTTCGACACGTTCGGCATCCGGATGCTGCAAGGCCGTGACTTCACCGATCGTGATGCGGCCGCGGGCACGCGTGTGGCCGTGATCAATCGCGCGATGGCGCGGCTGTACTTCGGCGATCGCAATCCGCTCGGGCAGACGTTCGCGTTTCTCAGAGAGGCCGACAAGCCGCTCACGGTGATCGGCGTCGTGGAAAATACGCACCAGATGAACCTGCGCGAGGCGGCGCCGCCGACGGTCTACACGCCGTTGGCACACGAGGCACAGTCTCCGTCGTGGGTGAACTTCCAATTGCGCACCGCGCAGGATCCGGCCGGGTTGGCGACCGCCGCCACCGCGGCCGCGCGTTCGGTCAGCCAAGACGTGGTGATCCGCTACGTGCGGACGATGGCGCAGCAAGTCAATGCGTCGCTGATTCGTGAGCGTTTGCTCGCCACGCTCTCGGGCGGGTTCGCGGTGCTCGCCTTGCTGCTCGCCGCCGTGGGTCTCTACGGCGTGATGTCCTACAGCGTGAGCCGCCGCGGCCGCGAAATCGGCATCCGGATGGCGCTCGGTGCACGGCGCGGCAACGTCCTGTGGCAGGTGCTGCGCCAGACGCTGGCCGTCTCCGTGATCGGCATCCTCATCGGCGTGGGCGTCGTCCTGGTGAGCGCCCGGTATGTTTCGACGCTGCTCTTCGGGCTATCAGAGCGCGATCCGCTCACGCTCGCGAGCGTGGCGGTGATGCTGTTTTGCACGGCCATGATCGCCGGCGTCTTTCCCGCCCGCCGCGCCGCCTGTCTCGATCCGGTCACCGCCATCAAGACGGAATAGGATTTCTCCGGGCGGCGCGGATGCGCCATAAAATGATGCCGGGGGATCAGGACATGAGAATCGCAATGCGGCTGGCGATGGCACTGGTGGTTCTGGTCTCGGCCAGCGCGGCCTGGGCGCAAACCGCCGAGGAAGTGATCGACAAAAGCCTTGCGGCGCTGGGCGGCCGCGCCGCTCACGCGAAGATCAAGACGCGATCGATGGCGGGCACCATCACGCTGGCCACGCCGGCGGGGGACATTCCCGGCACCATCGAGATCACCAACGCGCTTCCCAACAAGACGCGCACGCTCATCAAGGCCGACCTGACCTCGCTTGGCGCCGGCCCGCTCGTGATCGATCAGCGCTTCGACGGCCAATCAGGCTTCGTGCTCGACACGCTGCAGGGCAACCGCGAGATCACCGGCAACCAGCTGGACAACCTGCGCAACAGCGGCTTTCCGCATGCCTTCCTCAGCTACAAGGAACTCGGCATCACCGCCACGCTCCAGGGCAAGGACAAGGTCGGCGAGCGCGAAGCGTATGTGCTGGTGTTCGAACCCACGGCCGGTTCGACGATTCGCCAATACATCGACGCGGAGTCGCTCCTCCCCACGCGATTCGTCATGAAGGTCAACGTGCCGCAGATGGGCGACCTCGAACAAACCACGGATCTCACCGACTATCGCGAGGTCGACGGCGTCAAGCTGCCGTTCAAGCTGACCGCGTCCTCGTCGCTACAGAGCTATACCGTGGAGTTGTCCAAGGTCGAGCACAACACGGCGGTGGACGAGAAGCTGTTCGTGAAGCCGTAATTCGATCGCGTTATGCTGAATGGAGCATGGTCCAACCGCTCCCCGCCGGCACCTTGCCGCTCGCGCAATGAACGATCAGGATCGCGCCTTACTTGCCGAGCTCCGCCGGCTGCTGCTGCACCTGCACAAGACGCTCATCGACTGGCAACGCGACGATTACGAGCGGCTGAACGGCCGCTTGCAGACGACGCAATTGCTGCAGGTGATCTTCAATGACCCGGCATTCGCGTGGCTGCGATCCATGTCGGGTTTGATCGTGCGGATCGACGAAGCGCTCGAGGAGAAGCCCCCGCCTTCGCGGCCGGAGGCCGCCACGGCGGGGTCACGCCGCAGCTCGCGCGATGGAGAGCGAGCGGAGGCGGACGCCATGGAAACCGGACCGCTGGTGGCGCAGGCGCGAGAGCTGGTGGCGCCCGAAGCCGGCACGCCGTACGCGATGCGCTATCACGCGGCGCTGCAGGAGCTGCCGGAAGCGGTGCTCGCGCACCGCGATCTCGTCACGTTGTTGAAGCTCCAGCGCCCGGCGTCTAACGCGTGAGCGTGGCCACCGATTAGCACCGATTACGACACCGATGGCTCAGGTCGCGGGCCTGAGCGCGAGACCCTGCTCGATCTTGGCCTTGATCTTCGTGATGAACCGCTCGCTGTCGCCGGCGGAGTAATGGCCGGCGCGAAACGCCGCCTGCCAATGGCCGTCCGGGATCCTGGCGAGCAACTCGCACGCCCAGATCACATCTGGCACCCTGACCAGGTTGAGCAGCACGCCGTTCCTGCCGCGGTAGTCGAACTGAACCCGGTTGCCGTCGACCCTCGTGATGAATCCCTGCTGCTCGAAGTCCACGATGTTGTTCTTGGTGCCTTGAAGACCGCGCGTGCCCAGGAGGGTGAAGAGCGGGAACTGTCGCGCCTTTCCAAGCGATGCGCCGACGTCGCGGACCATGAACTTCCGGCGCGGCTGCATCAGGGGATCCGCGGCCTCGTAGATTCTGTTGTTGGAGGTCTTGAGATCCCATGCGTTCAGCACCAGCTGCGCAACGATCAAGCCGCGAAACGGCCGCGTGTCAGCGAACGGATTGGCGTACCATGACCACTCGCCGGCAGCCCGCCACGGCTCGAGATCGGTGCGGAACCGCGCCTGGCGTTTGGTCCCCGCATCGATGCCGGTGAGCGTGAACTGCGGCAGGTAATAGGTGGCCGGTTGGTGGAACCCCATCGCCCACAGGACTCGCGACACGGTGACTTCCGATGACGCCTCGATCCCGAGCTTCACACTCCAGAACCGGCCCGAGGCGTCGCGCACGTCATAGCCAGGGTTGGTGCCCGAGGTCTTGAACGCGACAAACTGATACGTGCCGTCCGGCAGTGGTGTCAACCCAGGGCCACCGGGTCCGTTGAAAAGGTCGCGTTGCAACAAATCCACCGGCTCCTGCCAAAACTCGGCGATATCGGCGCGTGCCGGCGCGGGTATTTGCGCGTGCGGAGGCGCGGCACACGCCACCAACGTCGTGAGAAGGACGACGAATCGGAACCTGATCAGTGGCCCCATCACCTGAAAGCAGGCTGCAAGAACTACGCCTGTGGCTCGCCACCAGCCGGGAACTCTACTATCGGAGCCCAGCGGTAGGTCAGGGAGTCGCGCGCACTTCCGTGCGGGCCTGCGATACCTCGAGCGGCTGTTCGACCGTGCGGCCCTCGAAAGTGAGAGTCAGCTGGTACGAGCCAACCTTGACGTTCGGAATCGTGAACCGTCCATCGTCGCCGGCGATGGTCGCGAGCGGGCTCTGTGTGGCGATCAGCGTCGCCTGCATGCCTGGGTGGATGTCGCAGGTGACGTCGAACTGGCCGACGCGATCGAACGTGTGGACGTACTTCTGTTGCGGCTCGGTGCTGACGTTGAACACTTCGGCGCCGGTGCCGCGCCTGATCGCCGTGACGTTGTGCGGCATGTCCTCGCTGTTTCGGAATTCCACGGGTTGTCCAACCCGGACGTAGAGCACATTCGGCACGAATGTCTTCGCGTATTGATCCATCACCGCGGGGCCATCCGGCATCGGGACCGGTTCCGCGGGCAGCAACGTGACGATGGCGTTACGCGGTACGGTGCCGGTGACTTCAGAGCTCGTGACCGGCGCGGCTGCGGCAGCGGCCGGCGCTTGCGGTGCGTCGTTCGAGCCGCAGGCCACGCACACACACAGTCCCACGATGATCGCGGTAATTCGTGTGGGCATGAAACTCGAATGGTAGCATACCGGTTCCCATCGGATGGACGCCTTCGCACAACTGATGCTTGCCGTGGCCGCCGTGATCGCCGGCGGCATTGCGTCCATTGCCGGCTTCGGCATCGGCAGCATCCTGACACCGACCTTGTCGGTGTGGTACGACGCGAAGCTCGCCGTCGCGGCGATTTCGATTCCCCACCTGATCGGCACCGCTCTGCGGTTCTGGCTGTTGAAGGGCCACGTCGATGCGCGCGTGATGTGGAGTTTTGGCTTGGCCAGCGCCGCGGGCGGCATTACCGGCGCGCTGCTGAATACCGTGTTCGCAAGCCCGTGGCTGCTCGCGTTGCTGGGACTCCTCCTGTTGTTCGTCGCCGCCGGAGAGCTCACTGGCTTCTCGCGCCGCATGGTGTTCAGCGGACCGTGGGCGTGGGTTGCGGGTGCGGTATCGGGAATGCTGGGTGGCCTCGTCGGCAACCAGGGCGGGCTGCGATCGGCGGCGTTACTCGGCTTTCGCCTGCATCGCGACACGTTCGTTGCCACCGCCACCGCCATCGGACTGTTCGTGGACGGTGCGCGGATGCCGGTCTACTTCTATGCGCACGGCGCCGAACTGACGCACATGACGACTGCAATCGCGATTACCACCGCCGGGGTGATCGCGGGAACGTTGTTGGGCGGCGGGGTGCTGAGGCGGATTCCCGAAGCGGCGTTTCGCCGCGCGGTGGCGGTGCTGTTGGCGATTCTCGGCATCACGCTGCTCGCGCGAGCTAGTTGAGCGGTTTCTCGAACGTCACCGCGTAGACCGGTGGCAGGTTCGACGACACTGCCTGCCACGACTCGCCGCCATCCTCGCTGACCCATAACGATCCGGTAGTCGATCCGAACATCAGCGTCTTGCCGTGCTCATCGACGTCGAGCGCGTGACGATACACGAGATCGTAAGCGTGCTGCTGCGGCAGGCCTCGCGTGATCGTGTCGAAGGTCTTGCCGCCATCCTTGGTCCGGGTGACGACGACGCGGCCGTCGACGGGACAGCGTTTCTCATCGCTCGTGCCCGGCACAAACCACGCGGTGTTCGGGTCCGCGGGATGCACCGCCACGGCGAACCCGAATGTCGATGGCTGTACGCCGGTAATCTCGCGCCAGTTGGCCGCGCCGTCTTCCGATTTGAAAATCCCGTTGTGATGCTGCACCCACAGCACGTCAGGGTTCGATCGGCACTGCGCCACCATGTGCGGATCCTGTACGTTCTGTTCGTACTGCTTGTCCGGCGGCATGAAGGCCGCGCGCATCCCCTTGGCGGTCAGCTCCCATTGCCGCCCGCCGTCACCCGTGGTCCACACGCCGCCGCACGACACGCCGATCGTGACGTGGCGCGAATCGCGCGGGTCGACGCAGATCGAGTGGATGCCGGGTTGATCGGCGCCGCCGCCGAACCATTGCTCGCGGCGCGGATCGTCCCACAGCTGGCGGTTGATCGCCCACGAATCACCGCCGTCCTCGGACTTGAACAAGCCTCCCGGCAGCGTGCCGCACCAGATGACGCCCG
>CAZEMI010000171.1:0-8469 GCA_964513235.1 uncultured Acidobacterium sp. | reverse complement strand
TCGGCCTATCGCGCCAAGGCCAGCGAAGTGCACCTGATTGAAGAAGCGATGGCCGCGGCGATCGGCGCGGGGCTGCCCATCACCGAACCGGCCGGCAGCATGATCGTCGACATCGGCGGCGGCACCACCGACATCGCGGTGATCTCGCTGGCCGGCATCGTCTACAGCAAGGCCGTGCGCGTGGCCGGCAACGAGATGGATGAAGCGATCATCCAGTACATCAAGAAGACCTACAACCTGCTGATCGGCGAACGCACCGCCGAACAGATCAAGATGGAGCTCGGCTCGGCGTATCCGCTCGAGGAGCGGATGACGATGGAGATCAAGGGCCGTCACTTGATCGAAGGCGTGCCGAAGACGATCACCATCACCGACGAAGAGATCCGCGAGGCGCTCGCCGAAACCGTCAACGTCATCGTCGACGCGGTGCGCGTGGCGCTCGAGCGCACCCCGCCGGAGCTGTCGGCCGACATCGTCGATCGCGGCATCGTGATCACCGGCGGCGGTTCGCTGCTGCGCAACCTCGACAAGCGCCTGCGTGAAGAGACCGGGCTGCCGGTATCGAGCGCGGAGGATCCGCTGTCGTCAGTGGTGCTCGGTGCGGGCAAGATGCTGGGCGAGTTCGATCTTCTGCGGAAGATTGCGATTGACTAGAGCGGGAACCCGAAAGAGCACGGCATTAATCCCCGGATCCCGGATCCCGGATCCCGGATCCCGGTAGTTGTAATGGCAATCGCCGACATCAGGCAGCGCCCGGGCGTCATCCTTGCTGTCGCCCTCCTCCTGCACGTGGTCCTGATTTCCGCACAGGTCAACACCGCTTCGGGTCTGCCCGTCCTCCAGGTCGTGACCTTCGGCGCCTTCTCCGAAGTGCAGCGCGGCACCATGGCCCTGATCGACGGGGTCCGCGGCCTGTGGTCCGGCTACGTCGCGTTGCAGGGGGTCGAAGAAGAAAACCTGGCGCTCAAGCAGGAACTGCAGACGCTGCAGATTCGGCTGCAACAGGAGCGCGCCGAAGCGCAACGCACCGACAACCTGCGCCAGCTGCTCGAGCTGCGCGAGCGCGCGCAGCTGGATACGACCGCCGCGGAAGTGATCGCCGGGCCGGCCAGTCCTGAATTCCAGACCGTCACCATCGACAAGGGCTCGTCGGACGGTCTTGCCACCGACATGGCGGTGATTTCACCGGCCGGCGTGGTCGGCCGCGTGATCCTGCCGAGCGGCCGCGCGTCGAAGGTGCAGTTGCTGATCGATTCCAACGCCGCCGCGGGCGCGCTGATCGAGCGGACGCGGGTGCAGGGCGTGGTCGTCGGCGCTGGCAGCGGCATGCTGAAGATGCGCTACGTGCCGGACACGGCCGACGTGAAGACCGGCGACCTGGTGGTGACCTCGGGCATCGACGGCATTTATCCAAAGGGATTTGTGATCGGCACGATCGATCACGTGGCCGGCAGCGTTGGCGAGTATCACGAGATCGCCGTGCGGCCGGCAGTGGACTTCTCGCGGCTGGAGGAAGTGCTGGTCGTGCGCACGCCGCCCGCGTCTCGTGGAGTGTCCGAGGGTGTCCAGTGAGAAGCGCCGCCGCAGTCGCGGCGATCTTCCTCGCCCTCGCCGCGCAGACCACGCTGGCCGGCTACGTGTTCCGATCGAGCACGCCGATCGACCTGGTGTTGATCGCGGTGGTGTATGTGGCCATCAATTCCGGTCCGGTCACCGGCCTGATGGCCGGCACCGTGGCCGGGCTGATTCAGGACGCGCTGGCGGGCGGGATCCTGGGGATTGGCGGCCTGTCCAAGACCGTGGTCGGCTTCCTGTCCGGGGTGTTGGGCACCCAATTCATCGTGACGGCCCCGCTGCCGAGGTTCCTCTTGCTGCTGGTGGCCACGGCCTTGCACGCCGCCGTCTTCATGGGGTTGTACACCCTGCTGGATCTCCGGCAGTTTCCTGCCATGTACCCCGCCATCGTGGGGCAGACGTTCGGAAATGCCTTTGTTGGGGTGTTCTTGTTCCAGGTGGCGGAGTGGGTCCCCGGCTTCGTTGACAGGCGTCGCGCGGGCCGGTTTTTAAGACGATAATTACGTTTATGGCAATTGCCGAAGATCGCCGGCGGCTGACCGCGCGCCTCAACGGGTTGAGGGTCGCGATTGCTGTCGCGTTCGGTCTGTTGGCCTGCGGTTTCTGGTTTTTCCAGGTGGTGCAGCACGCCAAGTTCAAGGAAATGGCGGAAAACAACCACCAGCGCACGCTGACGCTGCGCGCGCCGCGCGGGGTGATCTTCGATCGCACCGGCCGGCTGCTGGTCGAGAACCGCAACGCCTTCAACATCTCGATCGTCCGCGAGCACACCAAGGACCTCGACCGCACGATGCGCGTGCTGTCGACGGTCACCGGCGTCGAGGAGAAATCCATCCGCGAGATCGTCGAACGTCATCGCCGCGAGCCGAGCTATCGCCCGATTGTCGTGATCGCGGACGCCACGCTGGCGCAAGTCGCATCGGTCACCGCGCGGCGGCTCGACTTCGAGCTGCCCGACGTGATCGTGCAGGAAGTGCCGACGCGGGAGTATCCCGATGAAGCGATGGCCGCGCACCTGATCGGCTACGTCGGCGAAGCGAACGAAGATCAGATGGAGTCCGACGGCGTCAGCACCGGCTCGATCGTCGGCCAGTTCGGCGTCGAGCGCGTCTACAACAAGTTGTTGATGGGGGAAGACGGCGCGCGGCGCGTGGTGGTCAACAGCGTGGGCCGCGAAATCCGCACGCTCGAGGAAATTCCGCCGGTGCAGGGGCGCCGCGTGCAGCTGACGATCAATTACGCGATGCAGAAGGCGGCGGAAGAGGCGTTCCACGCCTACGGGTATTGGGGGTCGGCGGTGGTGCTCGAGCCCAGGACCGGCGAGGTGCTGACGCTGACGAGCCTGCCGGCGTTCGATCCGAACGACTTCGCGACCGGCATCGATCGCGCGACGTGGGCGTCGCTCAACACCGACAAGTTACGGCCGCTACAGAACCGCGCCATCCAGGGGCGCTACTCGCCCGGCTCGATCTTCAAGGTGTTGATTGCGACGGCGGCGCTCGAGGAAGGGGTGATCACGCCGGAGCGTCAGATTTTCTGCGCGGGCGGCGGTACGTTCTACGGCCGCTTCTTCCAGTGTCTCGGCAAGCACGGATTCGTCGACCTGCGGCGCGCCATCGAGAAGTCATGTAACACCTACTTTTACACCGTGGGCGACATGCTCGGGATCGATCGCATCCACAAATGGGGCGAGAAGCTGGGCCTTGCCGGGAAGAGCGGCATCGACCTGCCCAACGAAGTCGAGAGCATCGTGCCGTCGCAGGAGTGGAAGCGCAAGCGGTTCAAAGAGAAGTGGTACGCCGGCGACACCATCTCCGTGGCGATCGGTCAGGGCATGGTCGACGTGACTCCGATGGGGCTGGCGGTGATGATGGCGACCGTCGCCAATGGCGGCACGCGCGTCGTGCCGCGGCTGGTCAAGGCCTTCGACCAAGGGAACGGCTGGCAGCCGGTGGTGACGCCGCCGAACCCGTACGTGCCCTTCTTGCTGAAGCCTGAGACGACGTCCGCCGTGCGCGATGGACTCTGGCTGGTGGTCAACGGCGCCGGCACCGGGCGCCGGTCGATGATTGCCGGCCGTGACGTCGCCGGTAAGACCGGCACGGCGCAGGTGATTTCACTCCAGGGCAGGGAGCGCGCCCGCGGCAAGACCGATCAGGACCTGCGCGATCACGGCTGGTTCGTGTTCATGGCGCCGAAAGACAATCCCGAGCTCGCCGGCGTCGTCTTCGCGGAGCACGGCGAGCACGGCTCTTCCAGCGCCAGCGTGGCCAGGCACATCATCGAGACCTACTTCGCGCAGCGCGACGGCCTGCCGTTGCCGGTCCTGAACGTGCCGCCGCCGGCGCCTGCCACGCCGGCGCCGATCCGCGCCGTGGCCGCAATCGTGGCTCCGGTGGGGGGCACCCGCTAATGTTCGAGCGGCGTCTCTATCACCACATCGACTGGGTGCTGATCGGCGCGGTCCTCGCGCTGTGCGCGCTGGGCCTCTCGATGATCTACAGCACCACCGGCGGCGCGGGCCGCGTGTATTGGACGCAGATTTACGCGCTCGGTCTCGGCCTGATCGCCATGGCCGTGTGCACGATGTTCGACTATCGATCGCTCGCCGACAAGTCCCACTGGATCTATCTCGCGATGATGGTGCTGCTGGTCGGCGTGCTGTTCTTCGGCGCCGTGCGCGGCGGTTCCCGCCGCTGGATCGATCTCGGCCCGATGATGCTGCAGCCGTCGGAATTCGCCAAGGCCGCGCTGGCGCTGATGCTCGCGAAGATGCTCGGCGAAGAGCGGCGGCCGGCGCTCACCAACAACGACCTGTTCATCGCCGCCACGCTGACGGCGGTGCCGTTCCTGATCATCGCGCGCCAGCCCGATCTCGGCACCGCCATCACGCTGTTGCCGATCCTGTTGGTGGTCGCCTATGTGGCCGGCATGCCGATGAAATACATCTACGCCGGCGCGCTCGTTGCCGTCCTCGCGGCGCCGATCGCCTATAAATTCGCGCTGCAGGATTACCAGCGCGAGCGCATTTCCACCTTCCTCGATCCGGCGCAGGACCCCCGCGGCGCCGGCTACCAGCAGATCCAGGCCCGCATCACCGTCGGCTCCGGCGGCGTGTGGGGCAAAGGCTATATGGAAGGCACGCAGGGCCAGCTGCGCTTCCTTCCCGTCGCGCACAACGACTTCATCTTCTCGGTGCTCGCCGAGGAGCAGGGGTTGGTCGGGGTGCTCGTCGCACTCGGGTTGTACTTCTTCGTGATTATGCGCGCGCTCGATGCGGCCCGCCTGGCCAAGGACCGACTCGGCGCCTACTTAGTGCTGGGCGTGCTCTCCAGTTTCACGTTCCAGGTCATCTACAACATCACCATGTCGGCGGGTCTGGCGCCGGTCAAGGGATTGACATTGCCGCTGATGAGTTACGGCGGTTCCTCCCTGATCGCGACGCTGGCCGGATTCGGGCTCATCCTCAACGTGAGAATGCGCCGCTTTACGAACTAGCCATGCTGCCACGCCCCGCGCGGAGTCTTCCCCATGAACAAGGAGATGATCATCTCCTCCAACGGGCACGAAACACGTGTCGCCATCCTCGAGGACGATCAGCTCGCCGAGCTCTTCGTCGAGCGCGAACAGAATCGCGGGGTCGTCGGTAACGTCTACAAAGGCCGGGTCTCGAAAGTCCTGCCCGGCATGCAGTCGTCGTTTGTCGACCTCGGTCTCGAGCGCGATGGCTTCCTCTACGTGTCGGACGTCATCGCCAATCTCGATGAGTACGACAAGGATGACGAGGACACGGAGGCGCCACCCGCAAACGCCGCGAATGGACCCAACGGAGGCACGGAGGGTTCCTCGGCGCCGCCCGAGCGCCGGCGCGGCGGCCGCGAGCGGCGCGGCGATCGTGAAGAGAACCGCGGGCCCGACCCTTCGACAGGCTCAGGGTCGTCCCGAGCGCAGTCGAGGGACGAGCCCAAGATCGAAGAGCTGCTGAAGGAAGGCCAGGACGTGATCGTCCAGGTCGCCAAAGAGCCGCTCGGCACCAAGGGCGCGCGGTTGACGTGTCACGTCACGCTGCCCGGGCGCTTCCTGGTGTTCATGCCGACCGTCGATCACATCGGCATCTCGCGCAAGATCGACAGCCGCGAGGAGCGCACGCGCCTGCGCGGCATCGTCCGCGAGTTCCGCGACCAGCACAGCTTCAGCGGCGGCGTGATCATCCGCACCGCCGCCTCGGGCCGCTCGAAGGACGACATCCGCGCGGATCTCAATTACTTCTACAAGATCTGGGTGGACATGCGGCAGCGCGGCGAGCAGCGGCGCTCCCCGGTGACGGTCTATCAGGAACCGAGCCTGGTCGCGAAGCTGCTGCGCGATCTGCTGACCGATGATTACTCGGCGATTCGCATCGATAACCCGCTCGAGTACCAGCGCGCGCTCGAGTTCATCGGCCGCATCATGCCCACCCTCGCCAGCCGCGTGAAGCGCTACGACAAGGACTTCCCGATCTTTGAGGAGTACGGGGTCCAGGCGGAGCTCGACAAGGCACTGCGCAGCAAGGTGTGGCTGAAGTCGGGCGGCTCGATCGTCATCAACCAGACCGAGGCGCTCGTCGCCATCGACGTCAACACCGGCCGCTATGTCGGCAAGAAGACCGCCGGCCGGCTCGAAGACACGATCATCAAGACCAACCTGGAGGCGGCGAAGGAGATCGTCCGGCAGATCCGGCTGCGCGACCTCGGCGGCATCATCGTCTGCGACTTCATCGACATGGAGGAGAAGAAGAACCGCCAGAAGGTGTTCCAGGCGGTGGAGCAGGAGCTGCGCAAGGACCGTGCGCCGTCCAAGGCCCTGCAGGTGTCGGACTTCGGGCTCGTGATCGTCACCCGCAAGCGCGTCAAGCAGAGCCTCGAGCGCGTCCTCACCGAGCCGTGCCCATACTGCAGCGGCGCCGGGACCATCAAATCGAGCGCGACAGTGTGCTACGAAATCCTGTCGGAAGTGAAGAAGGTGGGCGCCGATCTCGACGGACCGGGCGTGCTGCTGCGGGTCAATCCGGACATCGCCCGCGCGTTGCAGGAAGAAGAGCGCGGCGTGTTGAAGGACTTAAAGAACCTGCTGCAGAGGGACGTCATCGTGAAGCCTGACGTCCATCTGCATCATGAGCAGTTTGACGTGATGTCTATCGGAGGATAAAGCCTGTGGGCTTGGGGCTTGGGGCTTGAAAACGCCGGTCCCAAGTCCCAAGTCCCAAGTCCCTAAGCCGGCGGCATGTGGATCAAGTAGTGGACGCCGCCACGATTGATCCAGACCCGCACGTAGTCGTTGCCTCTGAGCATCTCGACGCGGGCGCTGCCGGCGCCGGCGCGCGGGAGGTTGTCGGGGCCGGGCATGAGGTCCTTCAGTTCCGACGCGGGGACGATGCTGACGACCTCGCGGCCGGCGACCTTGCCACCCTGCACGAACTCGACCCACCGTTCCATCTTGATGCCGGGCACGACCGGCGATGCGTCCTGAGAGGTCAGGCGCACCTGGTAGGTGCCGGCCTTCAATGGCTTGCCGTCGGCCATCACGCTCCGCGTCAGGCGCACTGAACCGAGGGCGCTCTCACCGGCCGGGACCTGGCCCTGCTGAGCCGACGCGACGCCCACCGCCAAAGTGCTGACCAGCACTGCCATAAATCCACACTTCATGGTTTTCCTCCAAGCGTTCATTATGCCAGAAGAGTGCCAAGCTCGAGTGCTTGGAAACCCGCGCTAGTGCTGAGTTAGGAGTGCAGAGTTAGGAACGAATGTTCTTAACTCCTCACTCTGAACTCCCAACTTACTTCTTTGTAATTACGACGGACCCGCTGTGGCTGCGGACCGACAGGACCGCGCTGGCGTCGCCGTAGGTGCCCCGGATGGCCCGGGTGCTGCCGCGGCGCTCTCGGTCCGTGCGCCCGAAGCTGCGGAGGGTGACCGGCACGTCTGATCGCACACTGCCGCTGAACGTGTCGGCGTCGAGCTCGAACCCGGTGTTGCCCGAGAGCACGACGCGCACGTTGCCCGAGTGCGAAGTGAATTCGTAGCGGCCGCCCTTCGCGAGGGGCGCGTCGAACTCGATGTTGCCCGACACGGATCTGGCTTCCAGCCGCTCGATCTGCGAGCCCGTCAGGCGAACATCCCCGCTGACCGAACCTGCTTCGAGCGACCGCACCTTCAGGCCGGTGCCGATGACGGTGCCGCTGACGGTGCCGAGCACCAGCGCCGTCTGGGTGCCGATGTCGCGGGCCGTCACGTCGCCCGACACCGTCTTGGCCATCGCCACGTTCGGCGTGTTGGTGAGGCTGACGTCGCCGCTGACCGCCTCGATCCGCACTTCGCCGCGCACGTTCGACACGGTGAGATCGCCCGACACCGACTTGAGCGACACCGCGACGGCCGCGGGGACCTCGATCACGTAATCGACGCTCGCGGAAATGCTGTTGCCGCGCGTCGAGGTGCGGCGCGGGTAAATGGTCCGCACTTCCACGCGGTTGTTGACGCTGGCCACGTCGATTCGCAACGCTGCCAGCAGCCGCCTGGCCTCGTCGGCATCGCGATGGCGCACGCGCTTGGTCGCGTCGATCTTGATTTCCGATCCGCCGCCGCCGGTGACGCGTACGTCGCCGGCCAGGTGCGACAGGTCGAGCACCGCGCCGTCGCCGGCCTTCACCGAGTGCGTGAACTTCTCAATCTGCTCGGGGCCCTGTCGCTGTTCGACGTAGCGGTCGAACCACGCGCTGCGCGGGTGGTCGTCGAGAGCCAGGCCGCGCAGCGTCACCGCCGCGCGCGCCGGGGCCGCAGGCGCCGCCAGCGCGGCGCCAATCATCACGTGGATAAGAAGGGTTCTGATCCGCATACGCAGCTACTGTGACAGGGT
>CAZEMI010000170.1:0-3109 GCA_964513235.1 uncultured Acidobacterium sp. | reverse complement strand
TCAAAGCCGAGGTCTTCATACGGCTCTCTACATCAAGAACGATGCCAACGAATCGAGGCTGCCTGAGTGGTTTTCCCTGAATGAAGGAGCCGCGACGGCCCGAAATTGTGGAGGGCGTTACCTATGCGACCGTCAGCAGCTGGCGGAGTTGGTCGATATCGGCGGGCTTGACGAGATGATGATTGAATCCGGCCGCGGTGGATCGCTGGCGATCCTCATCCTGGCCCCAGCCGGTCAACGCAATCAGCGACATCTGGCGGTTCTTCGGATTGGCGCGAATGCGCCGCGCCACTTCGTAGCCGTCCATGCCGGGCATGCCGATGTCGAGCAGCACGACGTCGGGGCGGAACGTGTCGACGCAGTCGAGCGCGCTGCGGCCGCTGTGGGCCAGCGCCACCTCCGCGCCGAGCACCCGCAACAGCAAGGCGAGGCTCTCGCCGCCGTCGCGGCTGTCGTCGACGATCAGGATGCGGCGTGGGGGCAGCGGCTGAATGCGGCGGCTGGTCTCGGCGGGCAACACTGCCTCGGTGACCAGCGGCAGCCGCACGATGAACTCACTGCCCAGTCCGGGACCATCGCTCCTGGCCTCGACCGACCCGCCGTGCATGCTGACGAGGCTGCGCACGAGCGTCAGGCCGATGCCCAGCCCGCCCTGCGATCGCCGCGTCGATCGATCGACCTGCATGAACATGTCGAAGACCTGCGACAGCAGGTTGGGCGCGATGCCGATGCCGTTGTCCTTGACGCTGACCACCGCGTCGCCGTTGTCGCGGCGGGTCGTCACCATGATCTTGCCGCCGTGGTTGGTGTATTTCGCGGCGTTGTTCAGCAGGTTCGCGAAGACCTGCGTGAGGCGCATCGGATCGCCGGCGATGCACATCTGGTTGGACTCCACCTCGACGCGAATCTCGTGGCGCAGGTTGTCGAGCACCGGCCGGCTCGTTTCAATCGCGGCTCGCACGATGGCGGTGAGATCGAGCGGCTCCTTCTTGACCTCGATGATGCCGCGGGTGATGCGCGACACTTCGAGCAGGTCGTCGACGAGTCGGTTGAGATGATGGACTTGCCGCTCCACCACCGCGCAGGCCGGCGCGGTGCGTGCGTCCTCGAAGGCGCCCGAGAGTTTCAGAATCTCGAGGCTGTTGAGAATCGGCGCGAGCGGGTTGCGCAGCTCGTGGCCCAGCGTGGCGAGGAATTCGTCCTTGCGGCGATCGGCGGTGCGCAGCGCCAGCTCGGTTTTCTGCCGCTCGGCGAGGTGGCCCCGGATCTGGTACTGCCGCGCCCGCGCGCGGATGGCGGTTTGCGCGGCGCTGAGGAGCGTCATGACCCGCGTCGGCCGCTCGAGCAGCGTGACGTTGCCGAGCGTGCGCCACGCTTCGGCGGACTCCGGTGAATCCGCGCCGGGCCGCGTCAGGATCAGGATCGGCAGGTCGGACCACGGCGGCTGCCGCGACAGCCACGCCGCCAGCGGCGCCGTGGCTCCTCCGGACAGGTGCTCTTCGCCGATCATCACCGCGGCGGCGCCCTCGTTCAGACCCTGCACCAGCGCCTCGAGGTTGGTCAAGCTCGCCGTCTCGATGCCGGCGCCGTTGAGCAGGGCGCTGGTGATTTCGGCGTCCTTGGCGGTGGGCGCCATGAGCAGAAAACGAAGGTCGCGCATGGTGGCGGTCATTGAGGCGAATCGCCGCCGAGCAGGGGATCGTTCGGGCCTTCGTAGACGGGCACCCCGGTGAGGATGCCGCGGAACTTGCGCAGCTGCTCACCCACGCGAATCCGGCCTCCGGTCATGCCGAACTCGCGAATGGTGCGCTCGTGGATGCCGCCGCGTTTCTTCACCACCGAGATGGCCTGCCGCACTTCACCATGGGCCTCGAAGTAGCGCAGCAGGATCACCGCATCGGCGAGGTAGCTGGCATCCACCGGCGTGTGCATCTGCGATCCGATGATGCCGTGGTGCGCGCCGATCAACAGCGTGGCCACGCCCTGCTGCGCGAGATACATCAGGATCTCGTGAAGCTGGATGGTCAGGAAGCGCTCCTCCGGCATCGCGTTGAGATATCCGTTGAGGCTGTCGATGGTGACGATCTTGATCCGGTCGCGCTCGACGGCCTGGCGGATCTGAAACGCGAGCTCGCCCGGCGACAGTTCCGCCGAATCGACCTGCACGAGCGTGATCAGGCCGGCGGTGGTCTGTTCCTCGAGGTCGATGCCGACGCCCTTGCAGCGGGTAAACAACGTGTTCGGGCTCTCATCGAACATGAACACGATTGATTTCTGGCCGCGCCTGGCCGCCGCGGTGCAGAACTGGGCCGCGATGGTCGACTTGCCGGTGCCGGCGCCGCCGACGATCAGCGTGCTGGTGCCTGCTTCGATGCCGCCGCCCATCAGGTCGTCGAGCTCGGCGACCCCCGACGGGAGTCTGGCGCACGCCTGGCCGCCGCGATGCTCCGCGGCAATCAGGCGCGGAAAGACCTCGAGGCCGCCCCGCTGAATCCGGTAGTCGTGGTAGCCGCCGCGATACTCGGTGCCGCGGTACTTGATCACGCGGAGGCGCCGGCGCTCGGCGCCGTACTCGGGGCTGAGATGCTGGAGGAGGATCACGCCGTGCGCAATACTTTGCACGTGCAAGTCGTGATCGGCCGCGGTCATGTCGTCGAGCAGCATCACCGTGCATTGCCGCCCGGAAAAGTACTGCTTGAGCGCGAGAATCTGCCGCCGATATCGCAGCGGGTTGCCCGCGACGAGCCGTAACTCCGACAACGAGTCGAACACCACGCGCGTTGGCTTCAACCGCTGCACCTCGTCGAGAATCAGCTTCGTCGTCGCGGCGAGCTCCACCTCGGAAGGGTGATACATCGTGTACTGCTCGTCGGATTCGAGCGCGCCGTCGGGCGGCAACAGCTCGCGGATGGTGACGCCGCTGATGTCCCAGCCGTGCGACTGTGCCACCGACCTCAGCTCCTCTACTGTTTCCGACAATGTCACGTAGAGGACCGGCTCGCCGCGCCTGGCGCCCTCGATGAGGAACTGCATGGCCAGGGTGGTCTTTCCCGATCCGGGCACACCCTGGACCAGATAGAGCCGGCCTCGGGCGAAGCCGCCGTTCAGG
>CAZEMI010000169.1:0-13210 GCA_964513235.1 uncultured Acidobacterium sp. | reverse complement strand
GGCGACCGCAAGCGCTGCATCAGCGGCTTAGACACTAGCACTCGCGTTAGCCTTCTGCCACCATTTTTTCCCGCTGAGGCTTCGGCCACCGGTCTCAGCGAAGTTCCTAAAGAATCTTCAGTTATGCTCTTCGACGAAGGCAACGAGGCACCGCGTAGTATGTGATTGCGCTGACGCAGCCCTTGCCGGTCATCGATCGCCACATTCTGATCGGCACTAGACAGTATGGCTGTCGGATTCTAATCGAGAGACCTGCCTCACATGGTTATCGTGGGTTGCGCGGAGCTGATGAAGGCGTCGCGCCGAGCCACACACCCAAGGAGGCAGGCCATGGCGAAACGTAGCATGTTCGTCGGGATGGATGTCCATAAGGAATCGATCGACATCTCGCTCGCGGAGGAGGGGCGCGACGGCGAGGTCCGCCACTACGGCGCAATCGCCGGTGACCTGGAGGCACTGGCGAAGGTGGTGAAGGCGCTGCGCGCCCCACTCGTCGGTTGCGCTTCGTGTACGAAGCCGGCCCCTGCGGGTTTGGGATCCATAGCTACCTCACCGCCCAAGGGGAGGACTGCGTCGTCGTCAATCCCTCGAGCATGCCGAAACGCAGCGGTGATCGGATCAAGACCGACCGGCGCGATGGCGACGCCCTGGCGCGGTTGCATCGGGCCGGCGAACTCACCGCGATCTACATTCCCACCGCGGACGACGAAGCGTTGCGCGATCTGGTGCGCGCGCGAGAGGATGCGGTCGGTCTGAGCACCCAGGCGAAGCATCGCTTGAAAGCGTTTCTGCTGCGGCAAGGGCGTCGCTATCCCGGGCGTGCCGGCTGGACGGTCCCCTATCGACGCTGGCTCGCCGATCTCAGTTTCCCGCTGGCCCCGCAACACATCGCGCTGCAGGAGTACCGCGACACGATCGACGAAACCGAACGTCGCGTCGAACGGCTCACGGATCAACTCCGTCAGCTCACGCCGGCGTGGCGCTGGGCACCGGTCGTCGACGCGCCGCAGGCGCTCCGCGGTGTTTCGTTTGTGACGGCGGTCGGCCTCGTGGCCGAAGTCGGTGACATCCGACGCTTCGAACATCCCCGGCAACTGATGGCGTTTCTGGGCCTCGTGCCGTCGGAGCACTCGAGTGGGCCCAGTGTCCGACGCGGCGGGATCACCAAAGCGGGCAATCCGCACGCGCGGCGCCTGCTCGCCGAAGCGGCGTGGGCGTATCAGGGCATTCCGCGCATCGGCCGGCAGATGCTCTACCGACAGGAGGGCGTTGCCGAAAGCCATTTGCGATATCGCATGGAAGGCACAGCTGCGTCTCACGTCGCGGTTCCGGAAGCTGGTCGCGCGCGGGAAAGCGAAACCGAAAGTAGCGACCGCCGTCGCGCGCGAACTAACGGGCTTCATCTGGGCGATCGCGCGGGAGGTGCCGCCGCCACCGGCGTAAACACACCGCGATCAGGTCCGTCCGGTCGGCGGCATCGCGGCCAGGTGGAGAATCCTCGAGGTCGTTATGGACGTCAGCATCATCGACATGTCCGAGCCTAGGGCGAGGCAGCTCCGCGACGAACCACAGTCTGGGCGGTACCAACCCGCGGATATCAGCAGCGTCAACCGTCGCTAAAACGCGGTGTCGCCGACCGGACGGACCTGAAGAACGAAGAGCCCGGAAAGAGCGGGCACTGAAAAGAACTCATGATGACGATGAGGCGGGACAGGTCTGCTCACTTGACAGAAGGCAGCCATATCAACGCAATGCGGCTCACCCGAGGCGGCCGCACAGCGCAGATTCTACACGCCAAAAGGCCACTCGGCCGCCGTCGGGTGCAGCCGCTGTTAGCGGTCACGTCGATTTCGCCTGTGCCAGACCACCAGGCCGCGCGCTGCACCGCCATGAAGCAGCCGACGAGCTACATCGTGCGGTGGCGATCAACTCGCGCAGCTCGCGAACACCCGTGCCCAACTGGCCACGCCTCCCACGTGGTTCAGCGCGCCGACATACAGTGTGCACGGGCCCCGGCCGAGTTCCACCGTCGTTGCCAGGTTCTCCAGCAACTTCCAGCCTCGCTGGAGACCGCGTGTGTGCACGGGAAAAGCGCCGGGGCCGAACTCGGGCGCGTTGGCATTCTCGCCCACGTCGACGGCGAGGTTGTCGGCACCGAGCCCATTGATCCTGATATTGCGAGACGTTTCGATCTCGATCAGCCGCGCGATGGCCGCTTTCGAGAAGCCGGGGAAGTTGAAGCCGTTGACGTACGGGCCTTCAAGTCCGGGTCCAGACGTCACCCAGAACCTAGACCAGCCGGTGTGTGCGATCACGAAGGATCGATTTGCGAGCCGGTCGGCAACCGCGTCGATGTCGGCGGCGGTGACAACGCTCGGCGAGGCATCGCCGAAGTTCGTGACCGTCGGTAGGCCCGGTGAGCCGCTGTTCTTTTTTAGCTCCGCCTCGACGCGCGCGCTGATGTCGATGAACACGACCGGGCCCGTCAAATCCTCGACCGTCAGCTCGGAGAGGCCGCGTCGATCCGGATCTGGCACTTCGGGTTTCGTCGGAACGAAATGGCTGGCGGAATCCACGCTCGTACCGAGATTCTCCGGAAGGATGATGGAATTCAGCTTGAACACGCCGTCACCCGACGGGAAGTCGGGCAGCTGCACGAGGACCGCCTGATCCTGGAATCCTGCAACAACGCGGCTCGTGCCGACGGGCCGCTTCACATCTGCGTTGAATCGCCGCTCGGGCGCCGCGTCCGCGCTAGGCAGGAAGGTCGTCACCCTGTGGCTGAGGTCGAAGACTCGCCTTGCGTTTTCTCCGCTACCGGCCGGTGCAGCCGGCTGGCCGCCACCCCCGGAACAGGCGCTGATCGATGCAGTCAGAAGCACGAAGGATCCCACACGGCTGAACCAGGAAATACTCATGTGTACGCTCCCTAAGAAAGGTGCAGGGATAGTTGCCATTTCGCGCGCCCTGGGACCGTGCGCGAGTAGAACCGGCTAACGACTGCGGCTCACTTGCGGCGGCCGCGAGACGTAGTCTCGATTTGCCCCGATATCACCCGCGGGCGCCGACAAGTGCAGCCGCTGGTTATGCCGCCGTCGGGAATTACGGTAATGGGTCAAGTCGATGAAGCGCTTCCAAGCGGCTCGCACGTTCCCACAACCCTTGAAGCTCTTGTTGATGGAGAGTGGCCCACTCTGCAACCAAACCCATGGCCCGAGGTGGCAACGACCCGGTGATGACGGCCAAGCTGTTGATCGCGATTCGGACTTCGTACTCGGCGTACTCGGCATGAAAATGAGGCGGCGCGTGGTCCGCGAAATACATCTTGATGACGATGCCGTAAAAGCGGCAGATCTCAGGCACCCGAGTGGACCGAACCTGACGCGGACAACGCGTCGACGGACTTGCCCGTGAGCCGCAAATACATCGAGTCCGGACAGATGTCGAGCTCCGGACCCCACTCTATCGCGCCGTGCGAGCCGAGCCGAACGGCGTTGAAGAACGCGACGTCGTTCCAAGCGGCAAACACACCTCGCCCGGCCAGATCGGATAGATCGACTTCACCTTCGACTCCATCGGTGTACCGGAGCCAAATCCGGAAGTTCGGAAGCGCTCTGACGCTAACTGGTCGAACCATGGCTACCGCACCTCGATGAGAACAGGATACTCCCGTTCGATATCCGTGGGCTATTGCTGATGCCGAAAGCAATCACGAGGTTGCGGCCTAACGACCTGCCGCTCAGCCGCGAGACGTGCGGGAACGGCGTTTCGATGGTGCCCTATTTTTTCGCGCGCGGCTCGTCGGCTGCAGCGGCCTGTTAGCCGGCTTGCGGCCCACGAGCTTGTCGTATTCTGCGTGCGAGCCGATCCAAAACCAGACCAGATCCTGCTCGGCCTCGATGGCCAGCGCTCGATAGTGTAGGCCCACTCTGGATGACCAGAACATGCCGACCTTCTTGAAGTGCAGCGACGGATGACTGGGATTGTTACAGAGAAGTGCGTAACTACGGTCGGCTAGGAGCCGGATGTCTTGCGGCAAGTCGCGATACGACTTCCAGAACCGCGCGTGTGCCCGATGTCTCACCGCGGCGTTGTCTTGCCGGCTTTATGGTCCTTGAGCACGGCGCGAGCAATCGCGTCGAGCCGGCCTTCCGCGACGTCGGTTTCAAACTCGCGGTCCCAGAGCGCCGCGTCGTATTCAGCGAACCACTTTCGAAACTTCGCCAGTTCCTTCCTGGGCAGTCGTTTCACCGCGCCGCTGATTTCCGCGACCGTCGTCATGAGAACAGGTTACCCCTGAAGACTTGAGTTGACAAATGGTCGAGAGTCGTCCGGCTAACACGTTATTAGGTTGTGTCGTTCCCGGCTCGTCAGCATGGTTACCTGCCAGCCGTCGCAACGTTTGTCGACGACTCCCCAGTGGCCACTGCGTATGACGCCGGTCAAGGTAACACGGGAAAGCGCTCGCAAGTAACCACGGTCGGCGGACCGGTGGCAGTGGTTGCAGAATCCTCCACCGGTTTCCAGCCGCACGTTGGCGAAAACTGCCACGGCCACGCCGCGAATCGCCCAATTCCCTCGCGATCGCCCTCGGCACGGATCTCGCTGGACCAGCCTGTGACGCAGGCGGTCCCAGATTCGCGAGGCAAACGGGCGCAGGCGGCCGGTGCTAACCGGTGCCACCTTCGATCAGTGGAACGACAACTTCACCAGGCACCACCTTCGTGAAGCCGCCGCGCTGCATCAGCTCCTTGCCCTTGCCGCCGCGGCCGGTCACCTCGTACTTCGTAGTGCTGATGGTCTGCTCGCTGCCGCGCGTCGTTTCGACGGTGAGCAGGTCGCGATCGCCTGACGACACGATCGCGCCAATCACCCTGTCGTCCGGAAAGTCGATCTTGATCAAGATCACGCCGCGCCCGGGGCCCGAGAGAAAGTTGACCTCGTCCGCCTTGCTCAGCATCGCGCGCGCGTTGGCCGTGGCCGCGATCACCGTCTCGTCGCCGGTGGTGATGCCGACGCTCACCACTTCCGCGCCGTCGGCCGTTCGCGCGTAACGCCGGCCCGAACGCGTGCTGGCTTCGACCAACGGCTGCAGGCCAAATCGCATTGCGTAGCCGTCGCTGGTGATGGCGATCGCATGCACGGGCGGCACGTCGCCCTCTTTCTTCGCCTCGATCTTCTTCGCCACGCGCGGATCGAGACTGAACGCCGCCACGATCTTCTCGCCGTCCTTGAACTTGAACAGCTTCTGCACCGGCTCGCCGTACCCGGTCGAGGCCGGCACATCGACGATGCGGCTGGTGTAGGCCACGCCGAAGTTGCTGAAGAACACCATGGTGGCGCGCGTGCTGCCGGCCACGGCCGCCAGCACACTGTCCCCTTCTCGCAGGCGCGTCGTGGACAAGTCCTTGACTTCCTTCTGCCGCTTCACCCAGCCGTCGCGCGACAGGATGACGACGTTGTCTTCCTCGACGATGAAGCTTTCGGCGGAGTATTCCACTTCCTCGGCTTCCTCGATGCGCGAGCGCCGCGGATCGAGCTTCGGATTGCCGTACTTGCCCTGGATCTCCTCGAGCTCGTCACGGACCACTTTCCAGCGGCCCTCTTCGTCCTTGAGGAGCGTGGCAATCTGCCGGGCGCGCTTGCGCTTCTCGGCCAGCTCCTGCTGAATCACCAGGATCTCGAGGCGCGCCAGCCGGTACAACTTCAACTCGAGGATCGCGTCGGTCTGCTCCGCATCGAGCGAGAAGCGCTTGATGATCTTCTCGGCCGAGTCGGCCTTGCCGTCCGACTTGCGGATGATCTTGATGATCTCGTCGAGCGCGTCGAAGACCTTCTCGAAACCTTCGAGGAGGTGAATGCGGCGCTTCAACTGCTCCAGCTCGTGTTCGAAACGGCTCGTCACCACCTCAAGGCGGAAGTGGAGGAAGTACCAGAGCATGCGCTTCAGGTCGAGGCGCTCCGGCCGGCCCACCTCGGGGTTCTCGGTGGGCACGAGACAGGTCAGGTTGACGGCGAAGGTGGTCTGCAACGACGTGTTCTTGAACAGGTAGGCCATCACCAGGTTGTCGTCGGCGCCGCCCTTCAGTTCCAGCTCGATCCGCACATCGTCGGTGGACACATCCTTCACGTCGATGAGGTGCGGCATCTTGCGGCTCAACACCACGTCGCCGATCTGCTCGACCAGCTGCGCCTTGTTCACCGCATAGGGGACGCTCGTGATGTACAGCTTCTTGCCCGAGCGCGACGCCGGTCCCGGTTCCCAGGTGGCGCGCAGCCGAATCGAGCCCGAGCCGGTCGTGTAGATTTCCTTCAGCTCGTCGGGTGAGTTGAGGATGTGGCCGCCGGTTGGAAAATCGGGCCCCTTCACCCAGCGGCACAACTGCAGCGTCGACAGATCGGGATTGTCGAGCAGCTTGATCAACGCCGTGCAGATCTCGCTCAGGTTGTGCGGCGGAATGTTGGTGGCCATGCCCACCGCGATGCCGGTGGCGCCGTTGATCAACAGGTTGGGAATGCGCGAGGGCAGCACCACCGGCTCGGTCTTGGTGCCGTCGTAGCTCGGACGGAAGACCACCGTTTCCTGCTCGATCTCCTGCAGCACTTCGTCCGCGATCCTGGCGAGGCGGCATTCGGTGTAGCGCATGGCGGCGGCGCCGTCGCCGTCCAGCGAGCCGAAGTTGCCCGAGCCATCGACGACCGGATACCGCAACGAGAACGACTGCGCCATGCGCACCAGCGTTTCGTAGATGGCGCTGTCGCCGTGCGGGTGATAGTTGCCCATCACGTCGCCGACCACCTTGGCGCACTTGCGATGCTTCGCGTCGGCGGTCAGGTTCTGCTGCCACATCGTGAACAGGATGCGGCGCTGCACCGGCTTCAACCCGTCGCGCACGTCGGGCAGCGCGCGCGAGGTGATCACCGACAGCGCGTAATTCAGGTAGCGCGACTGCGCGGCTTCGTGCAGCGTGACGTTCGAGGTGCCATCGCCGGTGCCGCCGGAGGGACCTCGCGGAGGTGGTGGTGGAGTGCCGCTATCGTCTGCTTCCGGAAGATCGAAAAGGGAGGGCTCTGACTTGCGCTTGGCCATGTAATCAGGGATCGGGGATCAGGGATCGGGGATCAGGGATCGGGGATCAGGGATCGGGGATCAGGGATCGGGGATCAGTTTACCCGGATTCATCACGTTATTCGGATCTATTGCCCGCTTGATGGCGCGCATGACGTTCAAAGCCGGCCCGTGCTCGGCTTCGAGATATTTCAGCTTGCCGACACCCACTCCGTGCTCGCCGCTGCACGTGCCGCCGAACTTCAGCGCGCGCTCGACGAGCCGCTCGCTCAAACGCGAGATCGTCTCGAACTCCACGCGATCATTGGGGTCGAGCATGATGATGAGATGGAAGTTGCCGTCGCCGGCATGGCCGACGAGCGGCGCCACGACCTTGGCTTCCTTGATGTCGGCCTGCGTCTCGAGAATGCATTCGGCCAGGTGCGAGATCGGGACGCAGATGTCGGTGGTCCACGCGCGGGCGCCGGGCCGCGACGCCACCGTGGCGTAATAGGCGTTGTGCCTCGCCTGCCACAGCGTGTTGCGATCTTCGAGAGACGATGCCCACGTGAAGCCCCTGGCGCCGTGTTCGCGGGCAATCTCTTCGACGGCGCGAATTTGATCCTCGACCGACGTCTCGCTGATGCCGTGGAATTCGAAGAACAGGGTTGGCGCCAGCGGGTAGTCCGTTTTCGAGTACGCGTTCACGACGCGCAGTTGCTCCTCGTCGATGATCTCGATGCGCGCCACCGGGATGCCGAGTTGGATGGTTTGAATCACGGTGTTCGCGGCGCCTGCCATCGATTCGAAGGGGCACACCGCCGCGCGCACGGCTTCGGGACGGCCGTAAAGTCGCAACGTGAGCTCGGTGATCACCCCAAGGGTGCCTTCGGACCCGACGAACAGGCGCGTGAGATCGAATCCCGAAGATGATTTTCGCGCTCGACCACCCGTCTTGATCACGCGGCCGTCCGGCAACACCACGGTCAGACCGAGCACGTTCTCGCGCATGGTCCCGTAACGAACCGCGGTGGTCCCGGACGCGCGCGTGGCGGCCATGCCGCCGATGGTGGCGTCCGCGCCCGGATCGATCGGGAACATCAGACCGGTGTTCTTGAGGTGCCCATCGAGCTTGAGCCGCGTCAAGCCGGCTTCGACGGTGATGTCGAGATCCTCCGCGCTGAGCCGCAGCACCCGCGTCATGCGCGTGAGATCGATGGAGATGCCGCCGTGGATGGCGTTGACGTGCCCTTCGAGCGAGCTGCCCATGCCGAACGCCACCACCGGCTTGCCGTGCCGGGCGCACAGCTTGACGATCTCGGACACTTCTTCGGTGGAGGTCGGAAACACCACGGCGTCGGGAAGTCCCGGCGCGTGCCACGACTCGCCATGGCTGTGGTGCTCGCGGACCGATTCCGACGTCGAGACACGGTCGCCGAGAAGGGACTTGAGGGCGTCGAGCACGGCAAATCATACATTGTCGATTGTTGATTGACTGATTTAGTGACTGTTGGGTGATTGTCAATCGGGTCAATTTGCGATTCGATTGATCAATCGTCGATTGTCAAATTGAGTCACTCAATTACGCGTTCGACAATCACCCAACAGTCGCTCATTCACTAATTCATCAATCGTCAATGTCATTTACCTCTAAAACCCTGTCCTTCCTCCGCTCGCTCAACGTACGTTAACCACGGAACTCACCGTGGCCAACGTCCGTAATCAGCCGGTCTTCGGCGCGATCGCGTAGAGCACCGCGCCGGCCGCGAGGGCGGCGGCGCCGGCAATCAACTGCGCCTGCGTGGCGCCGGCGAGAATCCCGAACGCCACGATCATCGCGAGGATCGGAATCACCGGGCCGAACGGGACGGTGAACTGCGCCGGTGCAACCACGCGCGTGGGATCCGTCAGATGCGCACCCACCTGCGCCGCGATGTCGCGATCGCGTTTTCTCAGCACCAGCGTTGACAGGCAGACCGCGACGTACATCACCAGTCGCGCGATCGCGCTGACCGCCGCCAGCGCGACGAACGATCCGGTCAACGCCATGACCAGCGCGACAACGGCCGAGAACAGGATCGAGTTCGACGGCGTGCGATAGGTCGGATGGACGTAGGCGAACCATCGCGGCAGGTCGCCGTGTTCCGCCAGCGCGAAGACCGTGCGTGAGCCGTTGAGGATCTGGCCCATGTTGTTGCCGGCCATCGACACCACCGCTCCAATCGAGATCATCGCCGCGCCGGCGGCGCCCATGAAGATCGCCGCGCCGTCGGCCAGCGGCGTCCGGGTGGCGGCGGGATCGGCCAGCACGCCGGTGGCGACCAGGGACGTCAGGCACATCACGATCGACACGGTGAGCAGCGTCGCGACAAACGCGAACGGCACGTCCTGGCGCGGGTTGGCGGCTTCGCCGGCGAGGACGCCGGTCACCTCGTAGCCGCCGTAGGCAAAGATCAAGAGGATCAGCGCGCTCGAGAGCTGCTCGCGCGTGACCGGCGGCAACGGCGTGAAGCGGCCAGGGTCCACGTACCAGATGCCAACGAGGATGAAGATCGCCAGCGGCGCAAGCTTGCCGATGGTCAGCGCATTGACCACCCACGACGACTGCTTGACGCCACGGAAGTTGATCCACGTCAGCAGGATCGTCAGGCCGGTGATCATCGCCAGGCGCGGCATGCCGGACGAAAACGACGGCCAGTAGAACCCGAGCGCGAGCGTGAGGCCGTTGACGACCGAGGCGTGACTGGTGACGCGCGAAAACCACAACAGCCAGCCGACTTCGAAGCCGATGAAACGCCCGAACGCGGCCCGCGCCGGCAGGATCGGGCCGCCCGTGCGATCGAAGCGGCTGCCGGCCTCGGCAAAGCACAGCGCGATCGACAGCGAGAGCAGGCCGACGGCCAGGAACGCCAGCGGTCCCCACGCGCCGACTCTCGCGGCGACGTCCGCCGGCAGCAGGAAGATGGCGCTGCCGATCACCTGGTTGACGCCAATCGCGGTCAGGTCCCATTTGCCCAGCGCGCGGCGGAGGCCGGGGTCTCCGCGACGCGGACTTTGCGTCGTGGGGTGGAGTGACGGTGTGTCAGAAGCTTCAGCCATCGGCCTCCTTGCCTTCGGTCATGATGCCCTTGATGCGTGCAGCCAGCGTGTCGGCGGTAAACGGCTTCATCAGCAGGTTGGTGATGCCCGTAGGATCGAGACCGGCGCCGGCGCGCTCAGGGTGACCCGAGATGAACAGGATCTTCACGCCCGGGCGGATGCGTTCGGCTTCTTTGGCGAGATCGGCGCCGTTGAGTCGCGGCATCACGACGTCGGTGACCAGCACGTCGACGCGATCTTTCTCGCGGTGAAAGATCTCGAGCGCCGCGCGGCCGTCCTCGGCCTCGATCACGGTGAATCCGCGGCGGGTGAGCTCCGTGACGACGAGGCGGCGCACCGATGGATCGTCCTCGGCGAGCAGGATCACGCCCTCGCCGCGCACCGTCACCGAATGGTGCGCCACCAGCGACGGCACCGCCGGCGCGGCGGTCCCGCGCTGCTGCGGGAAGTAGACGAGGAACCGCGTGCCCGATCCGGGCTTGCTGTCCACCACGATGTGGCCGCTGCACTGGCGCACGATGCCGTGCACCATCGACAGGCCGAGGCCCGTGCCATGACCGCGTTCCTTGGTCGTGAAGAACGGCTCGAACAGCCGGTCGCGGACCTCCGCCGTCATGCCTTGCCCGGTGTCGGCCACCGTCAGGAGGATGTGCGGCCCCGGGATCACGTCGAGGTGCTCTTCGCCGAGCTCGACGTTCGCGGTTTCGATGGTCAGCGTGCCGCCCTTCGGCATGGCGTCGCGCGCATTGACCACGAGATTCATCACCACCTGGCTGATCTGCGATTCGTCGGCGTTGATGGCGTCGAGCGTGGGCGGTAGCGTGAATTCGAGACGAATCTCCGGGCCGAGCAGCCGCCGCAGCATGTCTTCCATGTGCGTGATGATGCGATTGAGATCGACCGTGTGTGAGACGAGCGTCTGGCGGCGGCTGAACGACAGCAGCTGCTGCGTCAGCCCCGACGCCCGTTCGGCCGCTCGCCGCACCGAGACGGCGGCGTGATGCACGGGCGATCCTGCGGGCGCTCCCTCGATCAGCTCGTCGCTGTACCCGATCAGCACCGTGATCAGGTTGTTGAAGTCGTGCGCGATGCCGGTGGCGAGCCGGCCCACCGCCACCATTTTCTGCGCCTGGCGGAGCTCGTTCTCGAGCCGATCGCGCTCGCTCAGGTCCCTGGCCATCGCCATCACGCCCACCACTTGCCCATCGCCGACGAGCACGCGCGCGTGCACGTCCACCGGGACGCGGTTGCCGCGCCGCGGCGACAGCTCCGATCGAAATGCCTGCGGCAGCGTCTCGGCGCCTTCGGCGATCATCCGGTTGATGGTGTCGAGGTAGTCGTTGCTGAAGATCCAGTTCGGATCGAGCCCGCGCACTTCTTCACGCGAGTAGCCCATGGCGTGCTCGCCGGCGCGGTTGATCGTCGAGACGCGGCCGCGGCGATCGTGCACGATCATCACGTCGCTCGATCGATCGAAGACATCGTCGAACCGGGCCTTGAGCGCGGACTCACGCGCGAGCTGGCGGCGGATCGTTTCCTCCCGCCGGCGGACGCTGCGATAGCTATAAGCGGCGACGCCGGCGAAGATCACGGCCAGCGCGACGGCGACCCAGGACCATAGTGGAGCGGCAGGCACAGCAGGACGGGGACTCGAGGGGCCGGTTGTATCATGAATCCGCGATGAGCACCACTTCGCCACGTGCCACTCGGACCACCTTGCCGGCCCCGGCGTACACGGATCCGCAGTGGTTTGCCAACGAGATGGAGCGCGTCTTCGCGCGCATGTGGCTGGCCGCCGGCCGCGCGCCGGAGCTCGACCAGCCGGGCGCGTTCATCCGGCGCGACGTCGCCGGCGCGAGCGTGTTGATCGTGCGCGCGGCAGACGGATCGATCGAGGCCTTCCACAACGTGTGCCGGCACCGCGGCACGCGATTGTGCACCGAGGAGCGGGGACGCTTCCAGGGCAGCATCCAGTGCCCGTATCACGCGTGGACCTACGGGCTCGACGGGCGCCTGCTGGCCGCGCCGCACATGGACGAAGTCGCCGGCTTCGATCGATCGGAGTACCCGCTGCGCCGCGTCGCCTGCGAGACGTGGGACGGGCACCTCTTCATCAACCTGTCGCCCCTCGGCGGGCTCGGGGCGACCCTGAGCGCAGTCGAAGGGTCGGAGGCGCCGTCGCCCCTTTCGGCGCAGCTCGCTGATCTGCCGGCGCGGTTCGCCGCCTGGCGCATGCACGAGCTGCGGCGCGCGCACCGCATCGACTACGACATCGCGACCAACTGGAAGCTGGTGGTGCAGAACTACAACGAGTGCCTGCACTGCCCGATCATTCATCCGCTGTTGAACCGGATGCACCATTACCTGGCCGCCGACAACGTGCCGACCACCGGGACGTATTGCGGCGGCGCCATGGACTTCAAGGACGGCGTCGAGACGTTGAGCGCGGACGGCAAGCGGCGGCGCGCGTTTCTGCCGGGGCTCGGGGAGCGCGAGCGGACGATGGTGAATTACTTCGCCATCTATCCGAACCTGTTGCTCACGCTGCATCCCGACTACATGATGACGATCACCATCTGGCCGCAGAGCTGCGGGCGGACCAGGCTCGTTGCCGAGTGGCATTTTCATCCCGACGAGATCGCCAAGCCGGGGTTCGTATTCGAGGACGCGGTGGACTTCTGGGATCGCACGAACCGCGAGGACTGGGCCATCTCCGAGCAGTCGTATCTCGGCATCAGCTCACGCGGCTATCAGCCCGGGCCGTACTCGGATCGCGAGCGGCAGCTGTGGGAGTTCGATCAATTCATTCTGAAAGCCTGCCGGGGCGGCACCGGAACCTCTTGACGGGGAGGCACTCCTTGACGGGGAGGCACTTCTCGACGGGACGGCACTTCTCGACGGGACGGCACTGCTTGACGGGGCGGCACTGCTTGACGGGGTTCAATGAAGATCGCACTGATTCAACAACACGCCACGAAAGATAAATCGGCCAACGTCGCCCGCGGGCTTGCGTCCCTCGAGAAAGCGGCCCGCGCCGGCGCGCAACTGGCGTGCTTCGCGGAG
>CAZEMI010000168.1:0-3610 GCA_964513235.1 uncultured Acidobacterium sp. | reverse complement strand
TTGGCGAAGATCGGCCCCGGTGAGAACACCATCTGGCGGCGGCCCGTTGACGCGTCCTCCTGGATGATGTCGGTGCCGGTGATGTCCGAGGGCATCAGGTCGGGCGTGAACTGGATGCGCGAGAACTTCAGGTCGAGCACGCGCGCCATGGTATGAATCAGCAGCGTCTTGGCCAGCCCCGGCACGCCGACGATCAGGCTGTTGCCGCCGACAAACAGCGTCAGCAGCACCTGGTTGACGATGTCGTCCTGCCCGACGATGAGTTTCTTGAGCTCGGTGATGATCTGGTCGCGGCCGACCTTCATGCGATCGGCCAGCGCCACATCATCCGGAGTATTCATCTCAATCGTATCCAACGCGAACTCCCTTCGCTGCGTTCCTATAGTCCTGGGTCCTGGGTCTTGAGTCCTGGAAACGCTTCCCCAAGCCCCAAGACCCAAGTCCCAAGTCCCAAGTCCCAAGACCCAAGTCCCAAGTCCCAAGTCCCAAGTCCCAAGTCCCAAGTCCCAAGTCCCAAGTCCCAAGACCCTAATGCGTCATCCCGTAGATGACGTAATTCACGCCGAACTTGTATGCCTCGTTCGACAGATCGACCGGCACGTAGCCGGTGTCCGAGAATTCCCACAACTCACCGAGATCGTGGTTGTAATTGGCAATCGCCATCAAGCGTTTTCGCGGGTCGTTGTCTTCAAAGATCCCGTGCCATTCGGGGATCCCATAAAACCCTGGCACATCATCCAGCGAGTTGATTTCGAAAAAAGAATGAAAAATCGGGTGCGTCGCGTCCAGCCGCTGAAACGACAACTCCGGCACCACTTTCTTCATCTGCGCGATCAAGTTGTACATGTGGTTCTCGCGGAAGTCGTCGAAAATCACGAACCCGCCCTTGTGCAGGTAGGCGCGCAGCCCCTCCATCTCCGCTTCATCCATGGTCCAGAAGCCCGGCTCCGACATGTAAGCGATGGGAAACAGCGACAGGTCCGGATCGTCGAGCGTGCGGATGTTGCCCTGGTCGACGAACGACCGGACGAAGGTCAGCTCGCCCAGGATCTTGAGGAAGTTGAAATCGGCGCGCGGAAAATCGTGCGCCCAGGGCGGCTCGCGGCGAAATTCAAACCGGCCGGAAGCCAGTCCCGCGCCGCCGCCATAGCGAATGCGCACGAACGAGAAGCGGCCATCGTATTCGGGCGACGCGGAGTAATCGATCGCGTTGGGCCGTCGTCGCTCTCGTCCAAACCAGCCGCCTTGCGCCGTAAGAGAGGCTGAGGCGGCGATCAGGAGGCCGGCGGCGATTGCATTACGCCAGGCCGACGGCACGCCGGTACCCCCATTCCGCGCAGAGCAACCCGACCAGCAGCATCAACACGATCGGCATGTGCCACAAATCGTGTTCTTCAACGGTAGTGACCCCGCGTCCGGTGTAGCGCATGTCGTCGGCCAGCGATTCCGTAAAGCTCGCCTCGTAGAAACGGCCGCCCGTCTCTTCGGCAATCCGCCGCAGCGTTCCCGCATGCATCGTCGCATCGAAGTACTCGGCGTCGCCTGGCGCGGCGCGGAAATGCGTGACCGCGGTGCCGACGGATTTTCCGGCGCGCGTGGCTTCGAGTCGTGCCTCGTACCAGCCGGGCGCCTTGGTCGGGATCGCCGCGGAATATTCGCCGGGGTGCTCGCCGTCCCACGACATCGGCACGTCGACGACCGCACCGTCGGGTCCGGTCACCGTGACCATGACGGCCGCGTCGTTGAGCTCGACGAACGACGGATCGACAACGTTGGCGGTAAGCATCGCCGCTTCGCCAGGCTCGACGCGCTCGCTGGTGAATGACGGCTCCACTTGATCCGGAACGCCATCGATCAGCCATCTCAGAAGCTGGCGCCAGAAATTCTCGTGCGTCAGATCGTCGACGGCGATGCTCGCGGCCATCTGCCATACCCACGAGTCCTGGGGCAGGAACGCAAACGACTTGCCGCGGCCGTAGCGTTGAAAGACCAGCATCGGCCGCTCGGCGCGCGATTCATCTGTGCCGGTCAGCAGCACCGTGGCGCCCGGCTTCACCGCCGTCACGCGATTCACGGTGGTCACCACCGGCAGGCTGTTCCACTTCTCCATCGACGCGGCTTCGGTGGCGCCCAGTTGCGTGACCGCGGTGGCCATGCCGGCGCGAGTCGGCTTGACGTTGAGGCGCGTGACGACGCCCTTTGCTTGAACGTTGGTGCGGTCGAGTACCACGGGCAGCACGTCGGCCACGGCCGTGCCGGCGTAGCCGCCTTCGGCGAACGCCCGCGGGCCGCCCAGCATCAGCAACCCGCCGCCGCGGCGATCGACGAACTCCGCGATCATGCGCATCTGATCGCCGGTGAGCGCGGCCGCCTCGAGGCTGCCGATGATCAGCGCGCGATACGAAAACAACTCCTCGCGCGTCTTCGGGAAGCCGGCCACCAGCTCGTCCGGACCATCGACGCCCTGGCGCATGTACTTGTTGTCGGCGGTGCGAATCAGGCTGGTGACGATCACGTTGTCGCCATCCGGAATCGCGCGGCGGATGAACTTGTATTCGAACCGCGGCTCGCCTTCGAAGTAGAGAATCTTCTCCTTGCGGTCGCGCACGTCGATCAACGCCTCGCGCGCATTGTTCTCGGTGACGAGCTCACCCGGCTGCGGCGACACGCGGAAGCGCAGCACGCGCGGGCCGGCTTCGTTCACCGTGAAGCGGACCGGCACCGAGGCCGGTGCGCCGGCATCCGGCAGCGACACCTGCAGCGTGCTGACCAGCGTGCCTTCGTCTTCGACGTCGAGCGTGACCTGCTGTCCGTCGAAGCCCGATTGCGACAGCACTACGTCGACCATCAGCGTCGTGCCCTTGAGCGCGTTCTTCGGCGTGGCCACTCGCCCGACCTGGATGTCTTTCGACAATGTCTCTTGTCCGACGCCGACGGTGAACACCGGCAGCGTTTCGGCCTTGAGCCCGAGCAACGCCTCGCCGAGCGCGGCATCGGCCGTGTCGGCGCCGTCGCTGACCATCACCAGCCCGGCCACCGGCAGTCCGGCCAGTTCCTGCCGCACGCCGGACAGCGCCGCGCCGAGCCGCGACTGCGAGCCGGTGAACGTCAGCTCGCTCTCCTGGGTGGTGCGCGTGGGCGCCGCCGAGAAACGGAACGTCCGCACGGTGAATCGATCGGACAACGCCTTGAGCAAGCCGCGATCGGGCGCCCCGAACTCGCTCTTCACATAGTTGGCGCGCGGCTGGCCATCGACATCGGCAATCTGCATGCTGCGCGAATCGTCGAGCAGCACCGCGACGAAGTTCTGCTGCGCCGCCGCGGCCTTCACCACCAGCAGCGGCCGGAACAGGCAGATCAGGATGATGGCGAGGATGGCGAGCCGGATGCCGGCCAGCGTCGCGCGGGCGCGCGTCGGCCCGCGGCCCGAACGGTACGCAATGATCGTGAGCGCCGCCGCCGCGCCAACGAGCACGACCGCGACGTACGAGCCCGTGGTGGGCGCGAACCGGTATTCGCCCTGGCTGAAGACGACCGGCGAAAGATCGAAGAAAAACCTGAAGATGGCGTCGAACACGTACTTTCTCCGGATTCTACTTCGGCCGCCGAA
>CAZEMI010000167.1:0-4826 GCA_964513235.1 uncultured Acidobacterium sp. | reverse complement strand
GCCCATATCTCCGGCTGGGCCGGACGCACGCTCGCTCAGGGCAGGCCCTTCGACGCCCATATCTCCGGCTGGGCCGGACGCACGCTCGCTCAGGGCAGGCCCTTCGACGCCCATATCTCCGGCTGGGCCGGATGCACGCTCGCTCAGGGCAGGGTTGGTGTTCGGCTGCTGCATGTCACTTACATGCCGAAGAAGTCTTTGGCCGCGTCGAGGATCTTCTCGTCCACTTCGAGGGCCCCTCTCTCCTGGGCGAATTTCTCGATGCCTGTTTTTGCCATCGGGCGGACGAACTCGGGAATGTTGGCGAGCCTGGCTTCCGCGGCCGCAGTCCATCGGACCGGCGCCGGCTCGCCAGCCTTCCCTGGTTGCACATCGCCGTTCCCCGGAATCATCGCGGAGAACGGACAACTTCCCCCGGACGTGCTCGCCGCTCCCGCCTCGACCTGCGGGCCGATCCGGACGCCGAGTGACTGGACGACCTGCGTTTCGTACGCATTGGTCAGCATGGCCATCTCGTAGCCGCACTCCGGGCATGAATAGACGACGGAGAGCGAGCCGCGCTCGGGCGGACCGACGTTTTGGAGCTTCATCGGGGTGTCGCACGGGACGCAAAGGAATTTCATGATTCGATGCTCTCGAGAAGTCGCTGTGCGACGTGGTCCAACGCACGGCCCACAGGAGTTTCGCTCAATGTTGCCAGCGGAATCCCCAGGTCGCAGTGCCGCGCAAGCTCCGGATCGAAGGGCACGGTGCCGAGGCAGGGGATTTCCAGAGTCGGGGACTCAGGCGAGACAAACAGTGGCTTGATGGCGTTGCAGTCGCGGCAGTAGTAGCCGCTCATGTTCTCGACGTAACCGAGAACGCGATTGGGACCCTTCGACAGCGCTGCCACCGAGCGCGCGACCACGCCGCGTGACACTTCGGAAGGGATCGTCACGAGCACGAACGAGGTCCGGGGGCCGAGAAAATCGGCGTACTGGACGGTCCGTTCGGCTCCCGGCGGCAGATCGAACATCAGCAGATCGAGCGCGCCCCACTCGAACGACCCGAGGATCTCGCCGAGGAGCGCGAACTCCCTCGTGGCGCGCCAGGTATGCGACTCTCCCTGCGTCGCGCTCTCGAAATCGAGCGCCTCCGACTCCGGGATGAGCGAGCCCATCGAGAAGACCGCGATCCCGTTCCTGGTCCGCGGGAGCGCAACCTTGTGGCTGCCGGGAACGAACAATGCGCCTTGGACACCAGCCATGCGCGCCTGTGAGGGGCCGTTGAAGTCCGCGTCCAGGATCGCAATCCGAAGTCCCTTCGCGCGCAGCGCGCCCGCGAGATGCAGCGTCAAGGTGCTCTTGCCGACGCCTCCCTTGCCGGAGCCCACGGCCACGAGATGGCGCACCCCGGCGAGCCCGTCCCTGATGCGGGTTTGCTTCTCGGCAACCTGTTCGAGGACTTTTGACCCTCCGTCGCCGGCGATGTCGTGGTAGCCCTTCACGTTGAGCGAATAGCCTACACCGGACTGGACACTAAGGCGAACGATCGCGCGCTCACGCGCGATCGGGTGTCTCGTTCCGCGAGCGTCTCGTCTCGCCGGTCAAACGTCGCTTCGGCGCATCAAGCACCCGGCGAACTCGGCCGCACTTCCTTGGCCTCAAACAGCGCCAGTCTTGGCCTACGCTCCGTTTGTCGGTCAAGAACCTGACTCGGCTCGCTCGAAAGCTCGCTGCACGAGACACCCGCTCGCGCTACGCGCGCTCGCTCGAGGCGACAGTATCGCAGGGTGTGAAGACACAACTTCGCTCACGGCAGCGACAGCGCGACGTACTCGGATGGATGATTTCGCGCGCCGACCGCCACCACGATGTACTGCTTGCCTTTGACCTCGTAGGTCATCGGTCCGGCGGTCGTTCCGGACGGCAGTTCCATTTCCCAGATCACGCTGCCGGTCGCCTTGTCGTACGCGCGGAACTTCGTTCCCCATGTCCAATCGGCGCCGGCGGTTCCGCTGATCGCGTCGCTGCCTTCGCCTAAGAAAAGCAGTGTCTTTGTGAGGAGCGGCGCCGGGCGGTTCGGATAGCCGAGCGGAGGCAGGTTGAGATCCTTCAACAACGGATGGAATCGCGGTCCGTCGCCGTTGGCTCGCATCCAGACATGAACGCCGCGATTGAGATCGATCGCCGTGATTCGACCGTAGGGACCTTTAATAATTGGCAGGCCGTCGATGCTGATGGCATCGACCGTCGATGGCGGCGACTGGGACGCCGGTTGATCGGTCGGTCGAATCGCTGGCTCGAAGTCGGCGTACTCCATCGTGGCGCGCGGATCTCCCGTTTGCTTCCGCGCCGTCCGATTTGCCGGGCCCAGCGTTTGCGAGATCGCATAGTAATAGCCGGTATCCGGATCGAACGCGCCGGTGTTCCAGTTGGCCGATCCCCAGGCGCCAGGCTGGACGAGCGTGCCCTTCTTGCCGCCATCGCCCGGAACCGAGGGCGGTGAAAAGACGGGGCCCATGACGTATTGCTTCGCAATGGTCCGGGCGCGCTCCTTCAGCGCCGGCGAGTAATCGATCAGATCGTCATCGCTGATGCCTTGCAGATCGAAGGCCGGCGGCTTCGTCGGAAATGGCTGAGTGGGCGACGAACGTTCGCCCGGCACGGTCGACTGAGGTACGGGCCGCTCTTCGATCGGCCACACCGGACGGCCGTTGGTCCGGTCGAGCACGTACAGGAAGGCGGCCTTGTTCGCCTGCATCACGGCGCGGATGCGCTTTCCGTCAACGGTGATCTCGCCAAGCATCGGTGGGCCGATGTTGTCCCAGTCCCACAAATCGTGATGGACGGTCTGAAAGTGCCACACGCGCTTGCCCGTCTTGACGTCGAGTGCGACGATTGAATTCGAGAACAGGTTGTCGCCCGGCCTCCAACCGCCATACCACGCTGCCGTGGGAGAGGTGAGCGGGACGTAGACGTAACCGAGCTCCTCATCGGCCGTCATCGGATTCCACGCGCCGAGGTCGCCGGCGATTTTCCACGAATCGTCGCCCCACGTGTCGTTGCCGAACTCGCCGGGCCTCGGCACCACGTGAAACGTCCACAGGAGCTTTCCGGTTTCAGCGTCGAAGCCGCGGATATCCTCGGGCGCCGCTTCCTTCCTGTTGCCACCGTCGCCGGCGCCACCCGTGTTTCCAGTCACGACAACGACGTTGCCGAGCACGAGGGGCCCGGTGCTGTCGTTGAAGCGCCCGGCCAGCGGCTGGCGATCGGCGAAGCGCAGGAGAACGCGCCCCTGAGTTCCGAACGTCGGCACCGCCACGCCTGTAGTCGCGTTGAGGGCGTATAGATACTCGCCGCGGATCGCGAAAATCCGGCGGTCGGCGCCGCTCGGCCAGTAGTCAACCCCACGCGTCGACGCGCCACGGGCATCGTCCAGATCGCGACCGAAGGGCTGCTCCCAGATCGTTCGCCCAGTTTCGCCGTCCAGCGCAATCACGAGGCCGTGTGCGTCCTGTGTATAGAGGACGCCGTCGATCATGACGGGAGTTGCGCGCAGGTACGCGTTCGCCCGTGTATCGGGGAACGCGGCGATCATCTTGTCGTTCTGCGCCGGGCGCCGCCAGGCAATGCGCAGATTCTTGACGTTGTCGCGATTGATTTGATCGAGGGCAGAGTATCGCGTGAAGCCCTTGTTGCCGCCGTAGTAGCGCCATTCGGTTGGCGGCGCTGGCGCTTGCGAAGCAACGACCGCGATGGTGGCCGCGCACAGGGTCAAGACGGCCAGAAGTGGCTTGGCGTGTGCCATGGGTCGGTCTCCCTGGAACCGAGAGTATATCGGGGATGTGGGTCGTCGCGCGCACGTCAGAGACGGTGCGAATCAAAGGGCATCGTCTGGACGGACCCGGTACGGCGAGATTTCGCCGCGGCCAGGACGAGCCGCAATCCGTGTTCGTAATAGCCGATCCGAGCGCGGCGTCGGCTATCCCGGGCGGAGCATCGGTTGAGGTGATGCGCACGTACTCGTTTCTTCCGTCGCACGTGTTCTATTCCAGCCCGGGCTGCTGGGAGTTTATCGTGCGGATCGGGAGTGACGAAGTCCGACTCGTTCGCGAGGTCAAGCCTCCACCGACATACGATGAGTTCATCGCCCTCGACATCGCCCAGCGCCGCGCGCTCTTCGCAATGCTGAACTCTGAAACCCAGATTCTGCTCGTGCGAACGCATGGAGAGCGCTGGCTGTCCGGACATCGCGCGCGACTGAGCGTGGAACAGGCCGCGGCTGTGCAGGCCTTTATCGATTTCATTCCCCAGTTGTTTCGTTGGCCGATGGACCGTGATTCCGTGAGGCGGGAACTCGAGTTGACAAAAGCCATCCAGTGTCGAGTCGGGGGGGCGTGCGTTCGCGGAAGCCTTCGCGATCCTTCACCCACCGCTTGAGCGTCGATGGGCGTGGCGAGACATGGTCAACTCATGGCTCGAGTGGTTGGTTGAATGTGTCGACTGAGGCTCGCCGGTCTACTCGGACCGGGCGCTCGCCGCGTAGAGGAGATGCACGCCGGCGGGGCGGAAACCGAGCGTCTCCCGCAACTCCGTTGAGATCTCCTCCGGGTGGACCTTCTGGAACCGGAAGGTCATCACGCCTCGCGCGCGAAGTTGAGAGAGCAGTTGCGTCAAACGGGCGCCGCCATCCTCGACAAACGATCGGAGCGATACAATCTCGGCCTCCCCCAGTCCGCGGTCGACGTAGAGCAGGTAGGCCTCGATTCGCTCGTCGGAGGCGACGGCGACTCCGGTGATCTCGTCCTTCCTCGCGGTCAGCGTCTCGACCGATCGCTCCCAGCA
>CAZEMI010000166.1:0-8156 GCA_964513235.1 uncultured Acidobacterium sp. | reverse complement strand
CTCGACCGAATCCCGTACGGTGAGGACGGTCGCCGGGTCGTTGGGGTTCGAGACGGCGTACGCCAGGTGATTGCGATCGGCCAGCGACGCCTGCTGTGCCGTCTCGTTCAGAACGAAGTCGCTGCGCACGAGTCCGGTGATCGCCCGTCCATCGGTTTCCCGCGCAATCGGCGCATAGACGCGCACGAGCCCGTCGCGCTTCGGCGGATCGAACTGCCAGCCTATCCACATCAGCGTGAAACCGTGTTCCAGGAGGAACCCATCGCCGAACTGAGCTTCGGTTTGCGGATCCACGTTCCCGGAGGCGTAATTGAAGAACCCGATCATCCCCTTGCCGCCGCGGTTCGACACTTCGTAGAGCACCGTGCCGTTGCCGCGCGTCGCATCGACGGGCCTGAGCAGATAGAAATCCGATGAGAATTCGACCTTGCCGGCGGCGTTTCTTGGCGCCTTGTCGATGTCGGCGATGATCAGGTTGGCCGGATTGCGCGGGTCGATCGCAAAGTGGATGGTGCCGACCAGCCGCTCGTACGGCCCGGAGGTGCCAAACGCCTTACCGGCAAGGACAGGGGTGCGCGACTTGACCTCGATCCGAAGGACCTCCGCACTGACGGGAGCCGCGACGAGCAGGACTGCCACGAGCGTTCGCAGGATCATAGGCACCTCACGGCGGCAGTATACTCGCGGCGTTTACGGAGGCAACGATGTCCCATGTCCTTTCGCGCCGATGGTTACTGTCGAGCGGACTGTTGTTCGCATTGTCCCTCGCCGGCACCGGCCCATTCGACTCGGAGCTCGGCCGCGTTTCGGCCGAGCTCCTCGCTCAGGGCGGCCGGCCGTTTGAACAGGCCCCGCCGGCCGATGTGGCGAGCGACGCCGACGTGCAGGCGGCCCAGCGGTTGTTCACGGTGTGGCTCGAAGGCCAGATGGCCTCCCGGCATCTGCCCGGCGCGGCCATTGGCGTGGTCGCCGACCAGGAATTGATCTGGTCCCGGGGCTTCGGGTTTGCCGACCTCGCCGGCAAGGTGCCGATGACGCCGCAGACCAAATTCCGGATGGCATCGCACAGCAAGCTGTTCACCGCCACCGCGATCATGCAGCTGCGCGAGCGCGGGTTGTTGCGTCTCGACGATCCGGTCTCGAAGTACCTGCCGTGGTTCGCCGTCACGCTGGCCGAAGCCGACGATCCGCCGATCACGATCGAGGAGCTGCTCACCCATAGCTCGGGGCTGCCGCGCGAAGCCGGCTCGCACTGGACCACCTTCGAGTTCCCAACCACCGAACAACTGCGCAAGCTGATGGCGGAACGGCGCGCGCCGTACTCACCGGAGGTGCGGTGGAAGTATTCGAACCTCGCGTTTTCAATCGCCGGCATGGTGATCGAAGCTGTCAGTGGCCAGACGTGGGCCGACTACGTGCAGCAGCACATCTACCAGCCGCTCGGCATGACCGATTCGAGCGTCGACAAGAACGTGGCCGGACTGGCCGTCGGCTACAACCGGTTGGCGCCCGACACCACGCGCGCGACCAACCCGTTCATCGACGCGCGCGGCATGGCCGCCGCTACCGGCATCACCTCGACGGTCGAGGACATGGCGAAGTTCGTGTCCGCGCAGTTCAGAAAAGGCACGATGGGTGGACGCCAGATCCTGAGCACCGGCTCCTTGCGTGAGATGCACCGCGTCCGCATGCTCGAGAACAACTGGACGCAGGGCAACGCCATCGGCTTTGCGGTGCGGCGCGACCGCGACAAGGTGTTCGTGTCGCACGGCGGCAGCTATCCGGGCTACCAGACCAACACGCTGCTGCAACTGGACGGCAAGGTCGGCGTGATCGTCCTCACCAACGCCGACGATGCCAACCCCGGCGGCATGGCGACGCAGTTGATGAACACGGTCGGCGACGCGGTGGCGAAGGCCGCCGCGCCGCCGCCCGCGAAGCCGACGTGGGACCCGGCGTGGTCGCGATTCGCGGGCCGGTATCGCGGCCGCGGCGGCGAGTCACACGTCGTGGAAATGAATCAGCGGCTGGTGATCATCAACCCCAACGCGGCGAATCTCGACAACCCGATTCGGCTCGAGCCGATCGGCAACGGGCAGTTCCGCTACACCGCCAACGCCGGCGGCGGCCCCGTCGGCGAGATCGTCCGCTTCGTCGAGGAGAACGGCCGCGTCGTCCGGATGATCACCGGCGACAGCTACGTCGAGCGCGTTCGGTAATCACGTACCAGGAGGCACGGCTTTCTGCAACTCGCTAAAGGGCGCGATCGTACCGTGCAGCGGCACGATGCGATCGACGCGGAGTTTCCGCTTCTCGATGTTCTCGAGCAGGTTCGCGGCGTAGAGGTGCGGCCCGGGCCCGGGGCTGTAGGCATCGACTTCCACGACCACGCGATCGCGCGGGAAGTAGGCCATCAGCATCGTGTCGGAATGCGGGTTGCCGGCCACGTGATAGAGCATCACGGTCATGGTCTGGTCGCGAACCTCGCGCGCGTCGTCCACGGTTTCCACGACCAGGCGCGTCGGTGTCTTCGCCAGCGTATCCGGCTGGATGGTGTGAGGGCGCCTGGCCATGTTCTCGACCCACTCGCGGTTGCCGGCGTGGGTGATCACGTCCATGCCCTCGGCAATCGCGGCGCGCATGCCGGCGGTGTGATCGAAGTGATGATGGGTCGTCACCAGCTGCGTGAGTGGCTTGTTGGGCACGGTTTCTTTCGCCTTCGCAATCACCGCCAGCGTGCGGGCTTCGCTCTGCGGCGCTTCGATCAGCATCAGGTGATCGGCGAACTCGACGAGCACGCTGTGATGCGACTGCCCGGCGAGGATCCAGATGCCCTTGCCGACCGGTGTCGCCGTCACGTTCGGCGGCGGCGGAGCGGCGGGCTTTGCGGCGGCCGCGGCCGGCGCCGCGAGATCGCCGACCTCGCCGTCGAGCGTCTGCCGCGTGGCGCGAATTTCCCATGTGGTGAAATCGTCCACCTTCCCGGAGAATTGCGCCGGTAAGTTCAACCCGCCGACGTCGCCCCACTCGCCGAACGTCGTCATCATCGTGACGTCGCCAAGGTTCGGGTGATACGCCCTCGACGAGATCGACAACGGCCGGCCCGCCGCGTCGATCGTCATCGTCAACACCGGGCCGGCGCTGGTGGTGATGTCGGCCTGCCGCGCCGAGCCAACCGAGCGGACGTTGGTCACGGTGGTCGTGGGGTCCAGCGTCGATCGCAGCAGCGTGAGCGGATGGTGATAGAGGTCGTGACGGCGATCGATTTCCGCGAGCGCCGCCACCCGGGCCGCCTGCCCCTGCGGATTGACGTTGTACGCCACCTCGCCATCGAGCCCCAGGACTTGTGTCTGGGGCTGGGGACCCTGGAAGTACGCGAACTTCGGCGTGCGGGTTTGTTCCACGCGCTGCCGGCCGTTGGCGATCTCGATCTGGCGTGTGTAACTGCTGATCGCGAACTGCTGCGTGGCGGCCTCGGGCTTGATGTCCTGTCCGAGGTTGTAGTTCACGCCTTCGCCTTCGATGACGAGCGTCTTCGCCGCCTCAACGCGGCTGCGCCCGCCGAGCGATCGCATGGCATCGTCCACGAACTGCTGTTCGGGCGTCGCCGCAGTGCATCCAACGAGGGCAGCGATGGCGATCAGGTGCATCAGGTGCATCGGGTGCATCGGGTGCGTCGGGTGCGTCGGGTGCGTCGGGTGCATCTTGTGCTCCTACTTCCGGCCGAAATCTGGTGTTGATTCCAAGTGTCGTATGAGCCCGTTGACGGCGATAAGCGCCTTGCGCGCGGCGTGGTCGGCGTCGTCATACTCCGCGGCATTGATATAACCGCGACTTTGCGCATCGATCAAGTGATTCCCTGAACACCAAATAATTGGATCGAGTGCCACCACGATTCGTCCCCGGGCTGTGACGAGTCCTTGGCATAACGCGGGCCGACGATTACCAGGCGGCTCGATGGCCGGTGGAAACCGCAGAATGGTTTTCCAAAAGCTCCCATAGACACATTTCTATTTCGCTTTGACACTTTCGCTTTCCCTCCTTGACGTACACGAAGGACCCGCGTATCTTCCGCACCAGGTGTCTTGCTGTAAGGGTTGGCGTGTCAGGTTCAGTCTCGCCTTCTGAGGCTCCAGGGGTGAGCACGTAAAGAACGGGTACAACAGGCCGTCGTGTACCGGGCGTATCCTGCGGACCAGAGCTCTCTAGAGCTAGGCTGACGTTATCCAGGTGCATTTGCGTTTTTGAAGGAGCGGCCATGCGGTTAGTCATCGATCGAACTTGTCTTGTCATCCTATTAGTGGTCGTCGGCGTCCCGTCAGCGAGCTGGGCGCAGCAGACGGGTACGCTGACAGGAATCGTCCGTGACTCACAGGGCGCAGTATTACCGGGCGCCACCGTCACGGCGTCGAGCGCGGCGCTGATCGGCGGCACTCGCACGACGACGACCGGCGACACCGGCACGTATCAGCTGACTGGGCTGCCGCCGGGCGCCTATAACGTCGCCTACGAGCTCGTGGGCTTCGCGTCGATCAAGCGCGATGAGGTAATCGTGCAGGTCGCGCAGACCGTACGTCTGGACATCACGATGGCCGTGGGCGGGCTGCAGGAGACCGTGACGGTCAGCGGCGCGTCGCCCGTGGTGGATGTGAGCTCGACGGTCACGCAAACCAACATCACCAAAGATCTCTACGAGGCCATTCCTACCGGCCGCAATCCCTGGGTGATGGCGGGCCTGGTGCCGGGAGTGGTGACGGGCCGCCTCGACGTCGGTGGCACCGAAGGGATGCAGCAGTACAACCTCGAAGCGTTTGGCTCGGCCGACAGCCAGAAGTCCTTCTCCATCGACGGTCTCAAGACCAACTGGGGCGGCGGCAGCGGTGGCGCGACGATGCAGTACTACGGGTTCGAAATGTACGAGGAATACAACATGCAGACGGCGTCGGGGACGGCCGAGAGCGACGTCAGCGGCGTGTACATGAACATGACCACCAAGTCAGGTGGCAATCGGGTCACGAGCGATCACAATTTTTACTTCATGAACGACAGTCTGCAGACGACCAACATCGACGATGCGCTGCGGACGCGTCTCGGCCTTCGTCCCGACCAGGAGTCCGCCGCCGCCGGCAACCCGATCAAAATCTCCTACGACTGGAGCTCGACTCTGGGAGGACCGATCGCACGCGACAAAGCATGGTTCTTCGGGGCGCTGCGGTGGTGGCGTCTCGATCAGTTCCAAATTGGTGCCGTCAATCCTGATGGCAGCCAGGGTATCGACGATAACCGTATCCGCAACTTCATGGGCAAGGGCACCTATCAGCTCAATCAGCAGACGCGCCTGTCGTTCCTGTTCAACCGCAACCTGAAGGATCGCTTCCATCGCCGCGAGGTGAACTTCAGCGAGGACAAGGCGACCGTGCTGCAGGACCAGCCGGCGCAGAACTACGTGGCGCAGGTGAGCACCGTGTTAGGGCGGGCCACTGTGTTCGACGCGCGCGTCGGGCGCATGTGGGGGGTCTTTCCCACGCGCTATCAGCCAGAGGTGCAGCCCACCGACATTGCGATTCGCGACATCGTTCGCAACACGCAAATCAATGCCGCCACCACCCAGTCGCTCAACCCCAATCACCGGTATCAGGCGAACGCCGTCCTGGGGTACTTCCGCGAGAAGCTTGGCCCCGGCTCGCACGATTTCAAGGCCGGGGTGCAGTTGTCGTGGGAGCGCATGGGGTACGACCGCATTCGCAACGGCGACCATTATCTCGAACTGAGCGATGGCCGGCCGAACCGCGTCCACATTTCCAATACGCCGGTCAATTCCGATCATCGGGTCGAGACCTGGGGCATCTTCCTGCAGGACCGGTGGATGGTTCGTCGCGCCACGTTGAACTACGGCGTGCGGTTCGATGGTCTGAGCTCCTACTTGCCGGAACAGTCGAGCCCAGCGGGCACCTTCGTCGGGGAGCGATCGTTCCCGCGAAGGGATGCGTTCGAGTTCGGCTTCAACGCTGCCCCGCGGTTCGGCCTTTCTTACGATCTGTTCGGCAACGGCCGAGCGGCGCTCAAAGCCTATTATGGGCGGTTCTACAATCAGTTCGGATCGGAGCTGGCGGAAACACAGAACCTGAACGGCCTGCAGAGCATCGCGGTTACGTGGACCGACAGCAACGCGAACCTGCGTCTTGATCCCGGCGAGTTCACGCCGCCTAATTTTGGCTCGATCGTGCCGCGCATGGACGCGAACGCCACCCGGCCTTACAGCGACGAAATGAATGTTGGCATCGACTATCAGGTTGTCCCGAACTTCGCGGTCGGCGTCAGTTATCACCGTCGGCAGCACCGCAACGGTTTGGGCATCGTTGACGAGGCGCGGCCGACGACAGCTTACACGCCGGTAGCGCGCACCTATACGGACCCGGAGACCGGTGCGGCACAGACGATCACCGTCTTCAACCTGAGCCCGACCTTGGCCTCGGTCCGTGACCGCGTCATCACCAACGTGGATTTGCTGCAGAGCAACTACGATGGCGTCCAGTTCACCTTCAACAAGCGGCTGTCGAACCGGTGGCAACTGCTGGGGGGCTTGACGCTGCAGTCACACAAGGGCTTTTCACACAACGGCACTTATACGAATCCTGGCAACACGACCGCGCTCAACGATCCAACGTATTTGATCAACAAGGACAACTCGTCGGTGTTCATCGAGTTGCCGTGGGCCTTCACGCTCTCGGGCAGTTACCGTGCACCGTACGGCATTCAGATCTCCGGGAAGTACACGGGCCGCGCGGGCGATCCGCTGGTTCGGACGTTTCAAGCGACCGGCCTGACCCAAGGAACACAGACCGTCTGGGTGCAGCCACGCGGCGAAGATCGGACCGAAACAGTGAACAAGTTTGTCGATATCCGGTTCGCCAAGCTGTTCTCGATCGGCACATCGCGGTTCGAGGGCACGGTGGACGTCTTCAACCTGCTGAATGGAAACCACGTGCTCAACCAGAACACTGGCCTCGGGTCGACATGGGCACGTCCGTCCTTGGTTCTGGCGCCGCGAATTGTCCGCTTCGGCGTCACGGCGAAGTTCTAGGACTACTTTGTCAGATTGGCGAATCCTCGGTCGATGAATCGGCTGACCCTCATCGGCGGACGCTGGGACAGGTAGGTGGGCAAGCTGCCGGATCAGGAGCGTCCCGGCAACCGGTTCATCGGCCCGGCGTCGTTTCCGGGACGCGAGGTCATCAACCAGAGCCGCGGTGTGTGGCGCCTCGGCGCGTAGTATAGATGTGACCGGAAGCGGCCGCACCGCGGTAAAGGCCGGCTCGGCGGCGGCCGCTGCTTCCAGCCGCAGATCGAGATCTTCAACGTGGCCAATGACGACACCGTCACCAGCCAGACCTCCGCGGTGGGAACTGCGTACTTGCGGCCGGGAGCAATCCTGTCGCCGCGGATCATCAAACTGGGGTTCTCGCTGAACTTCTGACGGGACTTGGGTCTTGGGGCTTGGGACTTGGGTCCTGAGCCCACCGACTAACGGGCGGGGTTGCTCACGCGGCCCCGCCCGTTCTACGTACGAACGTAGCCACCGAGTCGCGAAGTCACGGAGAAAATGACGTCGGCCGTCGCAACCGGTTGGCTATACTTCCGACGTGCCGGCGTCTGTCATCGCTAATCCGATTCTGAACTCGCCGTTTAGCGAACCGGGACGACACTTCCGTTTCAACGACGAAGGCATCACCGATCAAATCGCTCACGGCCGTCGCGACAGTGGATACTTTCTGCCGATCGCGAGCCCTCGCAAGAAGGGCGGACAGCTCAAGTTCGAGACCGAATGGACGCAGGACCGTTTCATGTCGAGCCCGCGGATCAATCGCATCCGCGAGCGCGTCAAGGCGTGGCGGAGCGGCGGTTACGTCGGCGTCACCCGGACCACGGAGCGGCTGCTGCAGTACTGGAGCGATCCGGACCGCGAGCGCAAGCTGTTCTTCTGCCAGCGGGAAGCGCTCGAGACGGCAATCTACCTGACCGAGGTCGCGAGTCGCTTCAGCGATGCATGGATTGAAAACGAGCTGCGGAAGGAGAACACCGACTTCAACGGCGGGCTGCCACGACTGGCGATAAAGATGGCCACCGGCTCGGGCAAGACCGTCGTGATGGCCATG
>CAZEMI010000165.1:0-21457 GCA_964513235.1 uncultured Acidobacterium sp. | reverse complement strand
CCCAAGCCCCAAGCCCCAAGCCCCAAGCCCCTAAGACCCCGTCTTCACCGACCTGAAGAAATGCGCATCGACGAACGTGTCGATGGCGGTCTGGTCGGCCGGCTTCACGCTGGTGAACCGGATGCCCATACCCGACTTCGGCACGCTCCAGCACACGATGCCTTCGGTCTCCATTTCCTTCTTCGATCCGGGCAGCGCGAACTTCATTTTCAACACGGTGTCGCCCGGTGGCGGTCCGCTGGTCCGGATCGCGATGCCGCTTTTGCTCAAGTTGAGCGACAACGCCGCCTTGATCTGCTTGCCGATGCGGTACGACACCGCCAGCCCGACCACTACGCGCGGGCTGTCGCGGCGGTTATAAGTGTCGGGAAAGAGGTGCGGCGCAATCGACGGCAGGATGTGCTCGACCGCGCTGTACTCGTTCAGGTAACCCGACACGCCGAGCGCCGCCAGCTCCCGCACTTCGTCGACGCTCGACACCGTGCCGCTGAAGACCAGGATAGGGAGATGCCCTTGATCGAGCTTACGGATTCGTCGCACCAGCTCGACGCCGGAGGCATGTGGCATCCGCAGATCGAGTACGATCAAATCGAGCTCGGCGAGGTCGGCGCGCACGTGCGCGAACAACTGCGCCACGCTCTTGACGATCATGGCGCGGTGTCCTGCCGCATCGAGCGCAGCGAGGAACCGATCTCGCACGAATGGCGTGTCGGCGGCCACGAGAACTGTCTTGCTCGGAACAGATGGAGACGTCATAACGCGTGTGACACGCGGTCGTTTCGTTGCAGACTTTATCAGGTTCTCGCTATAATTTGGACGACCGTTCGCCGTTCGCCGCCCAAGGAGCTGCCTGCATGTCCGCGATTTGTCCCGAGTGCGATTCGCCCATTGACGTCGATGCCTACGACGTCGACGTCGGCGACGAGCTGACGTGCTCGGAATGCGGCTCCCTTCTGCGCGTGTCCAGCGACGCTCCGCTCGAATTCGAAATCGCCGACGAAGACGACGACCTCGATGAAGAAGAGGAAGAAGTAAAGGTCGCCGATGAAGACGAGGTGGACGACGACGACGATGACGACGAGGACGACGACGAGAAAATCGACGACGACGAGTGAGGCGATGGCCGTCAAGGCCGGCCGTCTTCGGGAAATCCTCTCCGGCTATCAATCCGTCCTGATCGCCTTTAGCGGCGGGGTCGACTCCGCCTATCTGGCAATCGCCGCCGCCGCCTCGCTGGGTGATCAGGCGCTGGCCGTCACCGCCGATAGCCCGAGTTATCCCGATACCCACCGCCAGCTCGCCCTGACCATTGCGCGCGACTTCGGCTTCCCGCACGAAGTGATTCACACCGCGGAGCTCGATCGGCCGGAGTACCGCGCCAATCCGGCCAACCGTTGCTACTACTGCAAAGACGAGTTATACGGACGCCTCGCGGCGATCGCGCGCGAGCGCGGCATGGCGGTGGTCGTCGACGGCAACAACGCCGACGATCGCGGCGACTACCGGCCCGGCCGGCAGGCGGCGCGCGAGCACGGTGTGAAAAGCCCGCTGGACGAAGCCGGGCTGACCAAGGGTGATATTCGCGAGCTGGCCCGCGCGGCCGGTCTCGCGAGCTGGGATGAGCCCGCCTCGGCGTGCTTGTCGTCGCGCATTCCCTACGGCCACGAAGTCACCGACCAGCGGCTGCGGCAGATCGAGCGAGCCGAAGGCGTGCTGCGCGAGCTGGGCTTCCGGATCTTCCGCGTGCGCCACCACGACGACACCGCCCGCCTCGAGATCGCGAAAGCCGAAATGCCGCGCGCGCTCGATCCGGACGTGAACGCCAGGCTGGTGTCGGCCCTCAAAGCGCTCGGCTATCAGTACGTCAGCCTCGATCTGCAGGGCTACCGGTTGGGGAGCCTGAACGAGGCGCTCCGCCTGCGACCGGTCTCGTGACCCTTCGACAAGCTCAGGGTCACCCCGACCTTTCAACAAGCTCAAGGTCGTCCCGAGCGAAGTCGAGGGACGAGCGTAGTCGAGGGGTGACCGTTCAGCGAGTGCTGGCGGCGCTGGCGTTGATCTTCGCGCTGGCACACGTGCCGTTTCTCGCCACCTCTCTCGAGGACATCGACTCGGTCAACTTCGCGCTCGGCGTGCGCGACTTCGATGTCGCCACGCACCGGCCGCATCCGCCTGGATATCCGGTCTACATCGCGCTCGGAAAAGTCGCGACGGCCATCGCCGGCTTGGCCGTCGACGCGCCGCGGTCGGTGCTCGAAGCCAGGGCGTTGGCCGTGCTTTCGCTGTTGGCGGGCCTCGTCGCCATCGTCTGCCTCTACGGAGTGTTCGCGACCCTCGGTGAGGGCGAGCGTGACACCGATCGCGCGCCGTGGCGTTCGTTCGACGTATCCGCGATCGCCGCCACGGCGGTGGCCGCCTCCTGTCCGTTGTTCTGGTACCTCGCGGTGCGGCCGATGAGTGATCTTCCCGGCCTGGCGATGGCGCTGATGGCGCAAGCCTGCCTGATGCTGGCGTGGTGGCGGCAGCGTCCTGGTGCGGATGGCGATCGCCGGCTGACACCAGCGGTGACGGCGGCGTCGGGACGGATGATCGTGATGGGGGCCTTTCTGTCGGCGATCAGCATCGGCGTGCGATCGCAGACGATGTGGTTGACGGTGCCGCTGCTCGTCCTGGTACTGTTCGATCGCATCGGCCGCGGGGTGGCCGGCGCGTTGCTCGGCGCCGGCACGATGTTCATCGCCGGGTGTCTCGCGTGGGGCGTTCCGCTCCTGGTCGCGAGCGGCGGCCTCAACGCCTATCTCGCGGCGCTTGGCACGCAGGCCGGCGAAGACTTCACGGCGGGCGAGATGCTGTATCTGACGCGCGATGCGCGGGCGGCCGCATTCGCGCTGGTGCGCACGTTCGTTCACCCCTGGGATGCTTTCGCTCTTGCCGCCGTCGTTCTCGTCCTCGCCGCGCTTGGCATCGCCTCTCTCCTCATGCGCGATCGACGATCGTTGGTCGCCGTGACGGCGATCGCGGTCCCGTATTTGATCTTTCATCTGCTCTTTCAAGACACGTCGTTCGTCCGCTACGCATTGCCGCTCGTGCCGGTGGTGGCGTTTCTCGCCGTCCGCGGCGTCGCGCTGGTGTCGGCAGCCGCGGTCCCCGCCGTTGCGGCCATCGTCTCGATTGCCGCGGTGGCCATCGCGAGCCCGGTGCTGGTGGCGTACAGTGCGGCGCCGAGTCCGACCGTCCGCGTGTTGAGCCTGCTGAAGGCCGAGGCGAGGAGCGCCCCACCGGGCGCGCTGGCGATGCACCAGACGTTCGTGCGTCCACTCGAAGCGGAAGAGGTCGGCATCGAGCCGCGCTTGCCCGCGCCGCCTCGCCTCGAGTGGCTCGAGCTGGCGAAGTATTGGAAGTCGGGCCGGGCTGAGCCGATCTGGTTTCTCGCCGATCCGGCGCGGAGCGATCTGGCCCTGATCGATCCGATGAGCCGCCGCGACTCGACCGAGCTGCGATGGCCGCTGGTGGCGCGTCCGGCGTTCGGTGGCATGCGTCCATCGGCGGTGCGTTGGTACCGGATGCCCGCGCCGGGCTGGTTTGCCGAAGAAGGGTGGTCGCTGACGCCCGAAGCGGCGGGCATGTCGCGGTTGATGGGACGCGCCCCCCACATCGAGCCAGTCGCCGCCATGGTACGCCGGCGCCCCGGCGCCGCGCGATTGCTGATCGGTGGTCGCAATCTCGCGGGTCCAAACGATCCCGCCGCGCGATTCACGATGGCGATCGACGGCACACCGTTTCAGCAATGGGATTCCGCGCCGGGTTTTTTTCTGCAGGTGTTCGAGATCCCGCCTGGCCGGTTGACCGGTGAGGGCCCGCTGGCCCGACTGACCGTGCACGCAACCGCGGCGTCGGGAGCCGCGCCGATCCCGGTGGCGATCGAACAATTCGACCTTCAGGACCAGCACACGTTGATGTGGGCGTACGACGCCGGCTGGCAGGAGGCCGAGTCCTCGCCGGCGCTTGGCGTGTGGCGGTGGACGAGCGATCGGGCGTCGCTGCGAATCGTCGGTCCGGCACAGCCGCTGCGCATCACGTTATCGATCGAATCGCCGCTGCGCTACTTCGACCAGGCCCCCCTGGTGCGGGCCACCGCGGGCGGCCGCGAACTGGCGGTCACCACCATCTCGGCCTCGAGGGAATGGGCCTTTGACGTGCCCGCCGACGCCCTGGCCGCATCGGGCGGCCTTATCACCATTGAGACCAATCGCACCTTCGTGCCCGCCGAAACCGGCGGGGGAGCCGACCAGCGACGGCTGGGATTGCGGGTGTTTTCTATACACATCGCGTCTAATTCGTTGACACCGTCTGAAGTCCCCCGTTAATCTGCCGATACCAATTCAATGGAACGTATCTAACGATTTGGCCCGCTTTTTGGGGCACATCGGAGGTGCGAGCCATTCGAACCCCAGCGGACTTAGGAGCGATTAGATGACCGTGTATCAGAAGATGGCAGCCACTGCCACAGTTTGCCTGGTCTTGGGTCTTGGTGCCGCGGCGTGCAATAGAAATCCACAGGTCGCCGTGTCGCCGCCGCCCCCAGTACCCACTGCGCCAGCCAAACCCCCGGCACCGCCAGCGCCGCCCACGGCGCCGGCTCCTGCTCCGGCTCCGCGCGCATTGACGGACGAAGAGCTCATGGCGCAGAAGACCATTGAGCAGCTGAACCAGGAGCGCCCGCTCGCCGACGTCTTCTTCGACCTCGATCAGTCGTCGATCCGCGATGACGCCCGCGCCGGGCTGAGCACGAACGCCGACTGGCTCAAGCGCTGGACCAACACGCGCATCAGCATCGAGGGTCACTGCGACGAGCGTGGTACGGCGGAATACAACCTGGGTCTCGGCGAGCGTCGCGCCAACGCGGTGAGGTCGTACTTGTTGGAGCTCGGCGTGCCGGGCGACCGGGTCGTAGTCGTCAGCAAGGGCAAGGAATCGCCCTTCTGCACGGAATCAAACGAGGCGTGCTGGCAGCAAAACCGCCGCGGTCACTTCATCATCACGGCAAAGTAGCCGCGATTCGCTCAGCGGCTTCGCGTGGATTGGGCGCTCCGGTGATGGGGCGCCCGATGACCAGATAGGTGGCGCCGGCGGCCATGGCTTCCGCCGGCGTCAACGTTCTCGCCTGATCGTCCTTCCCCTGTTGGTCCGCGGCGACCTTGAGCTTGTCGTCCCTCGACGGAGCTCGGGACGACCCTGAGCTTGTCGAAGGGTCGAAAGGTCGAAGGGGCCTGATGCCCGGCGTCACGATCTGGAAGTCCGGTCGGCACGCGTCACGAATCGCGCGCGTCTCCCGCGGTGACGCGACCACGCCGTCGAGTCCCGCCGCCTCGGCGAGTCGGGCGAGGTGGACGACATGGTCGATGACGGTCCTCGCCACGCCGACTTCCGCCAGCATCGCGTCGGTCATGCTCGTCAGCACGGTGACGCCAATCACGAGCGGCCGCGGGCGGCCCAGCGCCTCGGCTGACGTTCGTGCCGCTTCCGCCGCCGCCACCATCATCGCCGTGCCACCCGAGGCGTGCACGTTCACCATCCACGCGCCCGTGGCCACCGCGGATTGCACCGCGCCGGCCACCGTATTCGGAATGTCGTGGAACTTCAGGTCCAAAAAGACGCGGTCGCCGCGGTCCGTCAGTTCGCGCACCATCGCGGGACCGGCGGCCGTGAACAGCTGCTTGCCGATCTTGTAGCCGCCCACCGTGCCGCGCAGTTGATCGGCGAGATCGATGGCCTTCGCCGCGGACTCGACATCCAGCGCCACGAGAATCGGGTTCATGCGTGAACGGGTTTATGGGAGCGCAGCGGCGATTGCGATGCTAAGTAGATCATCTCTCGACCAACCATTGCGGGCCGTTCCTACGGAACGGCCCCTTCTTCGGAACGAACATGTTTGCCCATAGACGGAGTGGGATCGAACGCGCCGATGAGTATGCTCAGCTTGTCGAGCTTGTGGCGGGTGAGGTAGTCGGTGATTCCGTCCAGCACTTTCGACCACACGAACGGATCGACGAAGTTCTGCGTGCCGATCTGCACCGCGGTTGCGCCCGCGAGCATGTACTCGATGGCATCGCGCGCATCGGTGATGCCGCCCATGCCGATGATCGGGATCTTCACGATCTGGTAGCACTCCCACACCATCCGGACCGCGATCGGGCGGATGGCCGGACCGCTGAGGCCGCCCATGACGTTGCTGATCTTTGGGCGCCTGGTCTCCACGTCGATCGCCATCGCCAGGAATGTGTTCACCAGGGACACGGCATCGGCGCCGGCATCCTCGGCCGCGCGCGCGAATGACGCCACATCGGTGACGTTCGGCGTCAGTTTTGGTATCACCGGCAGGTGCGTGGCCTTCTTGACCGCGCTCACCACATCGTAGGTGCCGTTCAGGCTGCACCCGAACTGGATGCCGCCTTCCTTGATGTTCGGGCACGAGATGTTCAGTTCGATCGCGGCCACCCCTTCCGCCTGCGACAGTACCTTGGTGACCTCGACGTATTCGTCGAGCGTTGTGCCGCACACGTTCACGAACGTCCGCGCGCCGGCCTTGCGCAGCAGCGGCAGCTTCTCCTTCACGAACCGGTGCACGCCGATGCCCTGCAGGCCGATCGCGTTGATCATCCCGGCGGGCGTTTCGACGATGCGTGGCGGGGGATGACCCTGCCGCTCTCTCATGAACAGGCCCTTGGACACGACGCCGCCGAGCGACGACAGATCGACGACCTGCTCGTACTCGACGCCGTAGCCGAAGCAGCCGCTCGCCGCGATGAGCGGGTTGGGCAGCGTCAGGGCGCCGAGCGTGACCGAGAGATCAGGCGTCATCACTCCCACACCAGTTCAGCGCCGTCGAACACCGGGCCGCTGATACAGGAACGAACGAGGTTCGCGTGCTCGTCACCATGCTTCACCGGCACGACGCAGCTGTAACAACCGCCGAGGCCGCAGCCCATCACGCGCTCCACCGACACTTGCGACGGTTGATCGTAGCGGGCGGCGAGTGTGGCCACGGCTTTGAGCATCGGCTCCGGTCCGCAGGCGTAGACCATGGCACCCGCGGGCCCAACTAATTTCAGCGCCGCTTCGAGCGGCAAGGTGACGCGGCCTTTGAGGCAGTGTCTATTTAATGAGTGGCCGCCATCCTCGGTAGCGAGCACCAGCGTGACGCCAAGGCGTTCGAAGAAATCGAGATAGAACAGTTCCTCCGCCGTGCGCGCGCCGTAGAAGAGCGTGGCCGGCGTGCGCGAGGCGGCCAGTGATTCGGCAAGCGTGGCAAACGGCGCGAGACCGACACCGCCGGCCACCATCCAGCCTTCCGTGGGCGCGGCAACCGGTGTGAACGGCACGCCGAGGGGACCCAGGCAAGACACCACGTCACCGACGTCGAGCGCGTAGAGGTTCCTGGTGCTGCGGCCCGCGCGCTTGTTGAGAATGCTGACGCCGGTGACATCATTGTTGGCGTTGCGCAACACTTCGAACACCGAGAAGGGTCGCCGCAACAGTGGGTCCGTCACACCCACGGGCTTGACCATCACGAACTGGCCGGGCTGCGTTCGCCGCCCCACTTCAGGTGCCGCGAGGCTGAGGACGGAGTAATCGCGCGACAACCGTGCGTTGGCAATCACGGCCGCATCGATATCCACAGGCGGCATGCAGTCGAGTATATCAGCGGACTACTGACTGCCGACTGAACTGCCGACTGTTGATTGAGAACTCTGAACTGCCGACTGTAGACTGCTGACTGTAGATGCGCTACCTGCGGATGCTGTCGAACTCGGTGATCGCCGCGGGTGTTGCGTCCGGATATCTCACCACGCTGGTCCTGCAGCTCAATCCATCGGTGTCGATCGAGCCGGCGACGCTGCTGCCGCTGGCCACCGTGCTGGCGGTGGCCTACGGCGCCAACCTGACGGTGCTGTTCTACGCGCTGATCGTGCTGCGGCAGATCCTCGCCGTTGAAGTGCTGTCGCCCGGATGGCTCAGCGTGCGGCTGCTGTCGTGGTTGTGCACGATCGCCGCCGCCGCCGGCGCCGCCTTGATGTGGCTGAACCTGCTCGGCTTCGGCGACGTGCTCGATCGCGCAACCAAAGATCGCATGTTCGTTGGCGCCACGCTCGTCACCGTCGCCGGAGTCGTGTTCCTGATTCTCGGCCTGGCGCATCTCGGCCGCCGCGGCGGGCGCGTCAGCGCCACCATCCTGGTAGTGACGATGGTGCTCTCGGTGGCGGCGCCGATGGTGGCGCGCGGTCCGGCGCGGCAGCCGCCGTTGCCGGCGCGCCCGACCATCGTGCCGAGCACTGAGCCCGCCTCGATCGAGCGGCGCGTGACGCTGCTGATGTTCGACGGCGCGTCGCTCGATTTCATGACGCCCGACGTCGCGGCTGGGCGCCTGCCCAACGTCCGCAGGATCTTCGATCAGGGCGCGGTGTTGCACCTGGCCACGCTGCGGCCCACGCAGGCCGAGCCCGTGTGGAGCGCCATCGCCACCGGACGGTATCCGATCTACAACGGCATCCGCTCCGCGGCCATGTATCGCGCCTTTGGCGGCACGCCGATCCAGTTGCTGCCCGATTACTGCTACGCGCAGGCGCTCGTGACGTTCGGCTTTTTCACCGAGGAGGCGCACACCGCGCGCAACCTGCTGGCGCGCCCGATCTGGGACATCCTCAGCGATCGCGGCGCGCGCGTTGGCGTGATCGGCTGGCCGCTGACGCAGCCGGCGCCCCAGGTGGATGGCTTCGTCATCAGTGACGCGTTTCATCGACTGTCGGAGCCGGAACTGAGCCTCGACGCCACGCCATCGGTATGGCCGCCGGAGTTGCTCGCCGAGGCGCGCGTGGCGCTGCAAACGCCCGCGGTGCCGGATCCGGTGGCGCTGGTCTCGGCGATGGGCGCACCGCAGCCGGTGAACGATTACGACGTGCGTTCCGACCGCACGCCGGTGATGGCCGATCGCGTGCACCTGCAGTTGCTGACCGGGCTCGATGTCACCACGCCGCGGTTCGTGGCCGTGCGTTTCCCCGGCATCGACGCGGTCGGGCATCTCTTCCTGCGCTACGCGGATCCCTCGGCGTTCGGTGATGTGTCCGTTGAGGAGACCGAGCGGTTTGGCCGTGTGCTGCAGCAGTACTACGGCTTTCTCGACTCGCTCGTCGCGCGGGAGATCGAGCGGCTCGGGCCGGACGATCTGCTGCTCGTGGTCTCGGGCTTCGGCATGGAACCGATGTCGCCTGGAAAACGCGTGCTCGAGATGATCGCCGGTAACCCGCAGATCAGCGGCACGCACGAACCGGCGCCGGACGGTTTCATTCTTGCGTATGGTGCGGCGGTGGAGCCAGGCCGCAAACCGCGCGCCTCAGTGGTCGACCTGGCCCCGACAATTCTGTATTTCCTCGGGCTACCCGTCGGGCGCGACATGGACGGGTTCGCACGAATTGACTTGTTCAAACCGGCCTTCACGAGCGATAAACCGGTCACGTACATCCCCTCGTACGGCCGTTGAAGCATGGACGACGCCCACCAACTCCTCCTCTGGCGCTGGAGCCGAACGATCGCATGATTGGGCTGGTCGGCGGTCTCGGCATCGGGGCGGGCATCCACTACTACCGCGAGCTGGCCGCCGCGCACGCGGCGCGTTCACTGCCGTTCGAACTGGCTCTGGTCCACGCTGATCTGGCGACCGTCGCCCGCATGTTTGGCGACGCCGATCGCGCCGGGCTGGCCCGCTATCTCGCCGGCATTCTCCGTCAGCTCAAAGCCGCGGGGGCCACGGTTGGCGTCATCCCTGCGGTCACACCCCACATGTGCGTGAAGGAGCTGACGCCGATCTCGCCGGTGCCGCTGGTCAACATGATTGACGTCGTGGCCGCGGCCATCTCGGCGCGACGCCTGACGCGCGTGGCGCTCTTCGGCACACGGTTGGTCGTCGAATCGGACTTTTTCGGGTCGCTGACGGGCGTCGACGTGGTGCGCCCGCACGCGGAGGAGATCGCAATGGTTCACGACATCTACATGCGACTGGCCCGCACCGGCCGAGCGGCCGCGGATGACCATGCGCGCCTGACCGATCTGGCCACGACGATCTGCAGCCGGGATGGCGTCGATGCGATCCTGCTCGCGGGCACGGATCTCGCGGTGCTGTTCGATGAATCGAACACGCACTTCCCACATCTGGATTGCGCACGCGCGCACATTCAGGCGATTATGCGAGCCTAACCGTTCATGGTCGTCAATTGTGTGGTCTATCAGCGCGGGCGACGGCTCAGCGACGTTCCGCTCAGCGAGGTGCGCGCGAACCTCGACCGGCGCGATTGCTTCGTCTGGGTGGCGCTGAAGGATCCGCAACCGGGCGAGCTGGCCTCGCTGCAGGAGGAGTTCAACCTGCACGAGCTCGCCATCGAAGATGCCCAGAAGGGCCACCAGCGCCCGAAGATCGAGGATCGCTACTTCCCGGTGCTCGACGGGCTCACCGCCGAAATTGAAGAGGTCGAGGAACGTGGCGGTTTGGGTATCCAGCGGCGGTGGCGTCGATGGTCGTGATCGACCTGTATCTCGTGTATCGCTTCAAGAAAGCGAAATGGATGTAATCTTCGCGAGCGCGCGCGAACTGGCCGGTCAGATTCGCGCCAGGCGGGTGTCCGCCCGCGAAGTCATGACGGCGTTTCTGTCGCAGATCAACCGCCTCAATCCGCATCTCAACGCGATCGTCGCGAGGCTGGATGACGCCGCGTGTCTGGAGCTGGCGGACGCCGCCGATCGCACGCTCGCCCGCGGCGACGCGATTGGTCCCTTGCACGGTCTGCCCACCGCGTTCAAGGATCTGGAGTCCGCGATCGGTTTTCGGTTCACGAAGGGATCGCCGATCTACAAGGACGTGGTCGGCTCGGAAGACACGGTGCTCGTCGAGCGCATCAGGCGCGCCGGCGCGATTCCCATCGGCAAGACGAACGTGCCGGAGTTCGGCATGGGTTCGCACACCTACAACAACGTCTACGGCACCACGCGCAATCCGTACGATCGCACCAAGAGTGCGGGCGGATCGTCCGGAGGCGCGGGCGCCGCGCTGGCGTCGGGAATGTTGCCGTTCGCCGATGGCGGCGACCTGGGCGGGTCGCTGAGAAATCCGGCCAACTTCAACAACATCGTCGCGTTGCGGCCGAGCGTGGGCCTGGTGCCCAATGCGCCGGTGCAGATTCCGTTCGTTGGCGTCTCGGTGAAGGGGCCGATGGCGCGGTCGGTCTCCGACGTGGCGTTTCTGCTCAGCATCCTGGCCGGTGCCGACGCGCGCGATCCGATGTGCTTCGCCTCGCACCCCGAGGATTTTGCCGGCCCACTCGAGCGCTCCTTCAAGGATGCGCGCGTGGCCTGGTGTCCCGATCTTGGCGGGTTGCCGCTCGACCGCAGGGTACGCCGCGTGTTGGACTCCCAGCGGAGGACTTTCGAAGACCTTGGTTGCATCGTCGAAGAGGCCTGTCCGGATCTCGGCAACGTCGACGAGACGTTCGTGACGCTGCGTACGTGGGCGAGCTGGAACGTGTACGGGCCGGTGCTGGCGGAACATCGCGCGCGGATGAAACCCGAGGCGATTTGGGAGATCGAGAGGGGGAAGGCGTTGTCGGGCGAGGACGTGGCCCGCGCGCTGATGCAGCAGGGACAGCTGCTCGAGCGCATGCGAAAGTTCGAGGAGCGTTATGAATTCCTGGTGTGCGCGGTCAACCAGGTGCCGCCCTTCGACGCGGCTGAACCGTGGCCGCGCGCGATCGACGGCGTGCCGATGGAGAGCTACATCTCGTGGATGAAGACCGCGTACTGGATTTCCACAACGTGCCGTCCAGCGATTTCCGTGCCGGCGGGCTTCACCGACGATGGGCTGCCCGTGGGTGTGCAGATCGTCGGCCGCTATCGCGACGACCTCAACGTCCTGAAGATGGCGTACGCCTTCGAACAGGCGACCGGGTTTGGAAAGCGGAGGCCGCCGGAGGGTTGATCGGAGGATAGGGGGTTCGTGATGGACGGGTTCCTTCTCGACGTTAGAAGCGCCTGGCGTGCGGCGCGGCGATGCCTTGTGGCGCCGGCGATTTGGCGCCGATCCAAACATCATTGGCCAGACCATCGAGTTGACCAGCGGTCGATCACGCACCCTCGAGCGCTTCGAAGTGATCGGCGTGTTGCCGCCGCGATTTCGCTTCACCTATCCGGAGGATACCGAGGTCTGGCTGCCGTTGCCGTGGCCAGACGTCGCGGCCGCAATGCCGCAATCTCTGATGTACGGCCTCATCGCGCGGCTGAAACCAGGGGTCTCGGCGGAAGCCGCGACGAGCGACATGGCCGCCGTGGTTGCGTCCATGCACGCCGACATCCCCAAAGGTGCCTATGACCGGATGCGCCTGTGGATGGAACCGGTCCACGAGTGGTCCGTGGGGCGGGTCCGTCCCGCGGTGCGATTGATCGTCGCGGTCACCGGTCTACTGCTGTTGATCGCGTGCCTCAACGTTGCCAGCCTGCTGCTGGCCCAGACCGCGCCGCGCCGCCGCGACATCGCGTTGCAGCAAACGCTTGGCGCGTCTCGCGGGCGATTGATCCGGCAAATGCTCACCGAGGCGGCGCTGCTCACGGCGGTGTCGACCACCGTTGCCGTGGCCGCCGTGGCCATGTTGCAACGTGTGATCCGCGCTCTGCTCCCGCCGTTGATGCCGCGGATCGACGAAGTCGGCATCGACCTGTGGACGATCGGATGGACCACGTCGATCGGCGCCGCGACGTTGATACTCGCCGGATTGATGCCGAGCTGGCGAAGCACGCGCGTCGACCCGAGCTCAGAGCTCGTGGTGGGCGGCCGCGCCTCCAGTGGCGGTCGAGTGTCGGCGAGGATTCGTGACGCCTTGACCGCGATGCAGGTGGCGGCGGCGTCGCTCATGCTGATTGGCGGAAGCCTGCTCCTCATCAGCCTGTGGAATCTACACAGTGTGGATTTGGGGTTCGATGGCGACGCGGTCCTGACACAAGAGTTGCGGCTGATGGGCCCGACGTATCGGCTGCCCGGCCGGCAGCTCGCCTTCACCGACGAGTTGCTGCGACGTGTCCGCGAAATTCCAGGCGTTCGCGCGGCCGCCACGACCACCGCCATTCCGTTGAGCGGGACCGACCTGCGGCGGCAATACCCAATCCCCGGCACGGCGGAGCGCGTGATCGCCAACGAGCGCTACGTCGATCCGGCGTACTTCGACGTGATGAGGATTCCTCTCGTGAACGGCCGGTTGCTGACCGCGGCCGACAGCGCTTCGGCGCCGTTGGTGGCGGTGATCTCGCAATCGCTTGCTCGGGCTCTTTTTCCTGGAAGTGGCGCCTTGGGGCGTCAGCTGCCGATCCAGCGGCTCGCCACGAGCGGACCGCCGCGGATGATTACCGGGTCGATGGAAATCGTCGGCATCGTTGGCGACGTCAGATCGGTCCGGGTCGAAGATCCCGGAGGACCGGCGCTGTACATCCCCCGTTTCCAAGGCTCGTTCAACATCGTTTGCCTCGTGATCCGGACCGATCCCAATGGCAGTCACGTGGCATCGTCGGTCCGATCGGTGATGCGCGAAATCGATCCCAACCAGCCTGCCGGCGCCATGACCACACTCGAGGACGTCGTCAATGGCACCATCGCCGATAGACGCTTCCTGGCCCTGGCCACATCGGCGTTTGCCTCGATCGCCCTGCTGCTGACCGTGGCCGGCCTCTACGGGGTGATGGCGATCGCCGCGATAGAGCGCGCTCGAGAGCTTGGCATCCGGGTCGCACTCGGCGCCACGAGAGAGGCGCTGATGGCGATGCTGCTGCGGCAGGGCATTCTGCCGGTCCTGGCGGGCGTGGCACTTGGTTTTGTGGCCGCGTCGTGGGGGATGCGGCTCATCACGTCATACCTGTTTGGCATTCAGGTCATTGGCGCGGGGGTCTATGCGTTGGTCACGACTGTTGTCGTGCTGGGCGGCCTCGCGGCCTGCTTGTTTCCGGCCCGGGTCGGCTCGCGCGTCGATCCGATGCAGGCGTTGCGCAGCGAGTGATATACTCTCCGAAGTCTCTTTAAACGCGGACCCGAGAGTCCGCAAAGAGGGAAACCATGCCGGTAGTGATGGATGCGGAGCGCATCAGTCGCGCGCTCACGCGAATTTCGCACGAAATCCTCGAACATAATCGCGGTCTCTCCGATCTGGCGCTGGTCGGCATCCGCAGCCGTGGCGTGCCGATCGCGCAGCGAATCGCCGACGACATCAAGAAGATCACCAGCGAGGAGGTGGCCGTCGGCGCCCTCGACATCACGCTGTATCGCGATGACCTGATGGGCGCCTCCGTCGGCATCGCGCCGATGGTTCGCAAGACCGAGATCCCGTTCTCCATCGACGGCCGCACCATCGTCCTGGTGGACGACGTGCTCTACACCGGCCGGACGACGCGAGCGGCGCTGGATGCGCTGACCGACTTCGGCCGTCCCAAATCGATTCAACTCGTGGTCCTCGTCGATCGCGGTCATCGCGAGCTGCCGATCAAGGCGGACTACGTCGGCAAGAACGTGCCGACGTCGCGCCAGGAGAGCGTGCAGGTGCACCTGCGCGAGCTCGACGGGGTGGACGAAGTGCTGTTGCAGGGGAAGGAGTAGAGCGATGGACGTCGCGCAGACCGCAGCGTCGCCTAATAATGTCGCCGCGCCGCCGCTCACGGCGTTGCGCCAGAAGCACCTGCTCGGCATCGCTGATCTCAGCGCCGAGGAAATCGTGCTCGTGCTCGACACCGCCGAGGCGATGAAGGAAGTCGGCCAGCGCACCATCAAGAAGGTGCCGACGCTGCGCGGCCGCACGGTGATCAACCTGTTCTTCGAGCCGAGCACGCGGACGCGCACGTCGTTCGAGATCGCCGAGAAGCGCCTCAGCGCCGACACGCTCAACGTCGCGATTGCCTCGTCGAGCGTCGTCAAAGGCGAAACGCTCGTCGACACGGCGATGAACCTCGAAGCCATGTCGCCCAGCATGATCGTGCTGCGGCACTCGTCCTCGGGGGCCTGTCACCTGCTGTCGCGGATCTGCAAGGCGGCGATCGTCAACGCCGGCGACGGCACCCACGAACACCCGACCCAGGCGCTGCTCGACGCGTTCACGATCCGCGAGCGGAAGGGCCGCCTCAAGGGCCTGAAGGTCGCGATCATTGGCGATTTGCTGCACAGCCGCGTGCTGCGTTCGAATGTGCTGCTGCTCACGAAGCTGGGCGCCGAGGTGTGGGTGTGCGCGCCGGCCACGCTGATTCCCGCCGGCATGACCACCATGGGCGTCCGCGTGACGACGCGCGTGGATGAAGCGGTCGAAGGCGCCGACGTGATCATGATGCTGCGCATCCAGCTCGAACGGATGCAGGGCGGGTACTTTCCGTCGCTGCGCGAGTACTTCACGACGTTCGGCATGACCGAGGCGCGGGTGAAGCGCGCGAAACCGGACGTGATCATCATGCACCCGGGGCCGATCAATCGTGGCGTGGAGATCGCGTCGGAAGTGGCGGACGGTAAGGCGTCGGTGATTCTCGATCAAGTGGCGAACGGCGTGGCGGTGCGCATGGCCGTCCTTTATTTGCTGGCGGGGCCACAGATTGACACCGATTAGACACCGATTGCAGTAGGAGGCGGAGTGAAACGGCTTTTGAAGGGCGGGCACGTCGTCGATCCAGCCAACGGGCGCGTCGGCGTGTTCGACGTGTTGATCGATGGCGATCGGATTGCCGAGGTCGGCAAGAACCTGGACGCGAATGGCGCGCAGGTGGTGAATCTGCCGTCCAGTTTCGTGGTGTGTCCCGGATTCATCGACATGCACGTGCACTTGCGCGAGCCGGGGCAGGAGCACAAGGAAACCATTGCCACCGGGGCCGCGGCGGCGGTGGCGGGCGGCTTCACCGCGGTGGCGTGCATGCCGAACACCAAGCCGGTCAACGACAACGCGGGCGTGACGAAGTTGATCCTGCAGAAGGCCGCGGAAGCCGGACTTGCGCGGGTGTACCCGATTGGCGCGGTATCGCGGGGCCAGAAGGGCGAAGAGCTCGCCGACATCGCCGAATTGAAAGAGGCGGGCTGCGTGGCGGTGACCGATGATGGGCTGCCGGTGGCCACGGCCATCCTCGCGCGCCGCGCGCTCGAGTACACGAGCATGTTCGACATGCCGATGATCGAGCACTGCGAAGACCAGACGCTCAAAGGCGACGGCTGCGCGCATGAAGGGCCGGTGGCGGCGTCGCTGGGACTGGCCGGCATTCCCGGTGTGGCGGAGGCGATTACCGCCGGCCGCGACATCCTGCTGGCGGAGATGACCGGCGGCCACGTTCACATCGCGCACATGAGCGCCTGGACGACGATCGAGGCGGTGCGGCAGGGCAAGAGCCGGGGCGTGAAGGTGACGTGCGAGGTGTGCCCGCATCACTTCACCCTGACTGACGAGCTGCTGGCGGCGCCGATTGCCTACGACACCAACGCGAAGATGAACCCCCCGTTGCGCGAAGCACGCGATCGCGATGCGATGATTGCCGGGCTCGTCGATGGCACGATCGACGTGATTGCCACCGACCATGCGCCGCATCACTACGACGAGAAGAACGTCGAGTTCGACCGCGCGCCGTTCGGCATCGTCGGTCTCGAGACGGCCGTGTCGATCACGCTGGACAAGCTGGTGCACACCGGCCTGATCAGCTTTCCGCGGATGGTGGAGCTGATGTCGGTGAACCCGGCGAAGATTCTCCACGTGCCGGGCGGATCGCTGGCGCCGGGCGCGCCGGCGGACATCACGATCCTGGCGCCGGATCTTCAGGTCACGGTCGATCGCACGAAATTCGTCAGCAAGTCAAAGAACACGCCGTATCACGGCTGGTCGTTCAAGGGCGGCGTGGCCGCGACCATCGTCGGCGGCAAAGTCGTGTATTCAAATCCCGCCGCAGGAACGTTTGTGACGGCTGCGGCGGCCACGCCGTAGCCCTGGCGAAGGCGGGCGGCTGAGGGGACGATCAATGACAGGCATACTCACGAACGCACGTCACGAACAGGTCCGCGCCCGCGCGCTCGAGGACATGCGCCGCTTCGAAGTGGTGATGGAGGGCCATTTCGATTACGGCAACGGCTTTCACGGCAAGCTCTACCTGAATCCACACCAGCTGTTCCAGTGGCCGTCGACGATCTGGCGTGTCGCGCAGGATCTCATCGACGTCATGCCCGCGGACCTGGCGGAGAAAGCGGAGATCGTGGCGGGTCCGGCCACCGGCGGCGCGCTGCTGGCGCACACGCTGGCAGGGCTGCTCGACAGCCGCCGGCCCATGACCCATCCGTCGTACTCGTTCGCGCCGTTCGGCGATCACGACGGGCAGGCGGTGTTGAGCCCGTTTTACGCGTCGCGGATGAACGGCAAGCGCGTGTTGATCGTCGACGATGTGCGCAATACCGGCACGACGTTCAAACAATGCGCGGACCTGGTGGCGCGCGCGGGTGGCACCGTGATTGGCACGATGCAGATCATCGATCGCTGCGAGGCGTGCCTCAGCCTGGATGTGCCGAACGTGTCGCTGGTGGAATACAAGGCGCCGCCGAACTATCCGGCCGCGTCGTGCCCGATGTGCGCGGCGAATGTGCCCATCACGAGTTTCTAAATCCGGTCTCCGATCCGCGCTCGACAGGCTCTACGACGGGTTCAACGAGCATCAGTCGGTCAGCGATCCGGTGTGGTTCGCGCATCGGTTTACCGCCGGCGACGATCGCGAAGTGGTGGCGTTCATCGCCTCGGCGCTGGCCTTCGGGCGCGTCCAGAGCGTGCTCAATTCCATCGAGGGCATGCTCGCGGTGATGGGCACCTCGCCGGCGGCGTTTGTGCGCGGGTTCGACCCCTCGCGTGACCGCAGGCGCTTCGATCACCTGGTGCATCGCTGGACCAACGGCCCCGACTTCGCGGCGCTGGTGTGGATCCTTCATCAGATGATCGATCAGAGCGGCTCGATCGAGAGGTTCTTTGCCGAAGGCTTGCCTGCTGACGCGGTTGATGTATCGGACGGCGTGCAGTCCTTCTCGACGCGCGCGCTCGCCATGGACGTGAAACCGATCTACGGCCGGTCGAAGCCGTGGCCGGGCGTGGCGTATTTCTTCTCGCGTCCGTCATCCGGCGGCGCGTGCAAGCGGTTGAACCTGTTTCTGCGGTGGATGGTCCGCCACGATCGCGTCGATCTCGGCGTGTGGTCGAAGGTGCGGCCGGGACAGTTGATCGTGCCGCTCGATACGCACGTGATCCGTGTCGGCCAGTGCCTGCAATTGACGTCCCTGAAGAGCCCGGGATGGCGCATGGCGGCGGACATCACCGCCTCGCTCCGCGAGATCGACCCGGCCGATCCCGTCAAGTTCGACTTCTCGATTTGCCACCTCGGCATGATGAACGCCTGCGGATTCGGGAAGGGCACGGGCGACGCGCGGTGCCCGCTCAAGGGCGCCTGCCATCCAGGCAAGCGAACTGCGCAGCCCTGAGCGAGATTCAGGCGAAACGCGTGAGCCTGAATCGAGTCGAAGGGGAACGCGGAAGGCGGGCATTACGTAGAAAGCAGGGATGAACCGGCTCATCTCTATCGGTGAAGTCCGCCTGGCATTCCGGCTGATCGTCAAGCAGCCGATCCTCTCGACCACGATCATCCTGGCTCTCGCGACCGGGATTGGCCTGGCGACCATGGGGTTCACGTTCCGTGAAGCCCTCGTCAACAGTACGCTGCCTTACGAAAACGGCGAGCGGTTCGCGCGCTTCAACGTCTACGACCGCGATGGCGGCCGCATCGATCTCGACCTGGCTCGTTATCACCTCTTTTCCGAGAGGGCCGCGACGTTCGAGCATGTCGGTGCGGTGGGCGGACGGCCGTTCACGATTGCCCATCGGTCTGGCGAAGTCGAAGCCGTCCGCGGCGCGTACGTCACACCGCGATCGCTTCGGCTGCTGCCGGCCTCGCCGATTGCCGGTCGCACGCTGATCGCGGCCGACGGCGAGCCGGGCGCTGAGCGGGTCGTCATGATCCGCGACAGCCTGTGGAAGCGGCGCTACGGCGGCGACGCCGCGCTGATTGGCAGCCAGCTCGAGATCGGCGGCCAGATGCGCACCGTCATCGGCGTCATGCCCGACACGTTTGAGTTTCCGGCCTCAGGAGAGATCTGGCTCCCACTCGATGATCTGACTCTCGGTGGCACCGTGAGCGCACCGGCCGAGGGACTGCGCGTGTTCGGCATCCTGCGCGCCGGTGCGACATTCGAAGCGGCGACGCTCGAATTGAACGAGTTGTCGCGGCAGGTGTCCGCTGCCGGGGGCGTCAATCACGAAGTGCGCGTGCACGCACGTCCGTACGCGACCGACTCCGATCAGGCAGCGACCGCGATGTCGGCGCTGGTGTTCGTGCTCGTGATGCTGTTGCTCGTGGTTGCCAGCAACGTCGCGACCCTGGTGTTCGCGCGGACGTGGGCGCGGGCGCCCGAGCTTGCGGTGCGAACCGCGCTTGGTGCCTCACGCAGCCGCGTCGTCGGACAGTTGTTCATCGAGTCGCTGGTGCTCGGTGGCATTGCGGCGGCGATCGGTCTCGGCGGCGCGCAACTCGCGCTGGATTACATGCTGGCGTGGATCGAGGAAATGCCTTTCTGGGTCACGCTCAGCCCCACGCCGCGGACGATGGTGTTTGTCGTGGCACTGACGATCGTGATCAGCGCCGTCAGCGGTTGGCTTCCGGCGATGCGCGTCACGCGCCACGACCTTCGACACACGCTCCACGCCGGCCGCGGCTTCGCGTTCGGCGGTTTCGGCAACGTCGGCGCCATGTTGCTCGTCGTGGAGATTGCGTTGTCGGTGGCCTTGCTGAATGGCGCAGTGACGATGGCCCGTTCGTTCGAAGCGATGTTGGACGATGTGCCCGCGCTGCCGAAGGGGCAGATCTTGACGGCGCAGATGGGCCGTATTGATTCGCCCGAAATGCGCAACCAGGTGGTCGAGGCGGCCGCCGCCATGCCGGGCGTGATCGCCGCTGGCGCCGCGCAGCTCCTGCCGAAACTGTATCCGCCGCCACGACCGACTGCGGTCGAAGCCATCGGCGACGAGCCCACGATTGCGCCGAGGCTCGCGCCGACGGTTGCCGTGGGCATGGGCTATCTCGAGGCGATTGGCGCGCGGGCGGTGGCCGGGCGCTTGTTCACGCCGACTGACTTTCTGGAAGGTGCCGCGCCGGTGACCGTGGTCAACGAGCCGTTCGTGCAGAAGTTTCTTGGTGGCCGCAATCCGATTGGCCGCCGGATCCGCATCGAAGGAGCGCGGGCCGGCGAGGCCGCGCAGCCGTGGCGCGAGATCATCGGTGTGGTTCCCGACCTTGGCTTGAGCGTCGGCGATCCCGCGCTGGCCGGCGGATTCTACACGCCGGTCCGCGACCAGATGCTCTATTACCTCGCAATTCGAACGGCAGCCGACCCGTCGACGCTGGTGGCTCCGCTGCGTGCCGCGGTCGCGAACGTCGATCCCGATCTGCAGATTGAAGAAGTGGTGCCGCTCGAAGAGGCCGGCCGCGCCGAGCGCGCGTTTCTGGTCGGCATCGCGTCCTCGCTGACGGCGATGGGAGGCATGGCGCTGTTGCTGTCGGTCGTCGGCATCTACGCGCTGCTGTCGTTCATGGTGACACGCCGGACGCGTGAGATTGGCATTCGCGTCGCGCTTGGCGCCAGGAATTGGCAGGTGCTGTCATCGATCACGGGTGGCGCGCTGATCTACCTGGCGATTGGCGGCGCACTCGGCAGCGCGCTCGGAATCGTGTTCGTGCGGATGCGCTCGATGATCCTGATCGGCATCCCCGAGCCCGGCTTCTGGATGCCGGCGACGATCTTCCTGACGCTCGCGATCTCTGGCGGCGTGGCCTGCTGGCTGCCCGCCCGCCGGGCCCTGAACATCCGCCCCTCAGAGGCGTTGAGCGCGGATTAGGGATGATCGGGGTCAGGTCAAGAATTTCGCCCTGTGCCAGGGATGATTTAGGGACAGGTCCGCTCCCTCCTATAATGCGCATGCCGTGGGCTCCTCGGGCCCGCGCTTGTCGTGGCATCGATAGGAGGCCCCATGCGGATCGCTCTCATTGCCGTGGTTGTCTCGGCGTTACTCCCGGTCACTGTCGCGGCACAGCCGAGCGCGCCGGTCGTCACAAAAACCGATGTGATTTACGGCCGCGTTGAGGGCTCGGCGCTGCTTGCCAACATCGCCTATCCAGATGGCCCCGCGCTCAAGCCCGCGATCATTTCCGTGCATGGTGGCCGGTGGCGTGCCGGCAACCGCGCCGACGCCAGCAGCATCAAGGTCACGCAGTGGGCGGAGTTTGGCTTCTTCGCGATGTCGATCGACTATCGCCTGGTTGGTGGATCGCCGGCGCC
>CAZEMI010000164.1:0-16953 GCA_964513235.1 uncultured Acidobacterium sp. | reverse complement strand
GGGGCTATACGGTTCGTTATCGGGCACAGAGTTCAACCGCCAGGCACTCAAGCAAATGCTGCGGAATGCCGGCCGACGACTTGATCGCCAGATCGGTCCGCAGCACCGCTTCGAGTCCGTTCCGCACGCGCCCATCAGGGCGAAACCGGATGGCCGCCGCGCGTAGCTGTCCGAGAATCATCGGCGGCTGCACGCCCGCGTCGATCAGCGCGGAGATTTCCAGCAAGGCGCGCGGTGCGTTCGAGTTCTGGACCGCGTCGATGAGCGCGAACACCCCCTCGGAATCGTTCTCGGGAATCACCAGATCGCGCACGTGCGCAGGCGTGATGGTGGACTCGCCCGCCGCATACAGCACCAGCTTCGCGATTTCAGCGCGGATGCGGCCAAGGCTCAGGCCAGTGGTCTGCACGAGGAGATTCAGCGCTTTCGGATCGATGGTCAGCTCGTCCTTCTCGAGGCGCCTGGTGATCCAGATCGCGGCCTCTCGCGCATCGCGAAGCGTGCCGCAATCAACGACGTCCGCGTGCTTGCGCAGCAGCTTGACGATGCGGCGATTGGCGTCGAGGGGGCCGGCCACGAAGACCAGCGTGGTCATCGGCTCCGGGTTCTCGACGTAGGCCTCGAGCTCTTCGGCGGGCGTCGCGCCGCGCTTGCCTTTCTTTGGCGCCTCGGCGTCGGGCGCGTCGTCTTCGTCTTTCGCGCGTTTCGGCGCCAGCAGCCGCTCCGCCTCGTGGACAATCACCACGCGTGTGGGCGCCATCATCGGCAGCGTCCGCGCCGTCGACAACAGCGCCCCGATCAGCTGATCGCGCCCGGCCACGTTGGTGGCCTCGTTGGCGTAGAAGCTTTGGACGTTGAAGGCCTGCAGGCCCTCCTCGACGAGATTCGCAAACTCGACCGCCAGGTCATGGCGCGACTGCAGATCGTCGCCCCCGAGCAGATAGAGCGGACCAGTCTTGCCAGACTTGATCTGTTTACGTATTTCGGCAGGTGTCGACATGCGTTTCCGGATCCCGGATCCCTGATCCCGGATCCCGGCTAGAAAGCCTCGAGAATGGCGCTGACGACCGACCGCGCGAAGTCCGTCGACATGCGGTCCATCGCCACGCGCTCGTTACCGATGAAGGCCGACACGTCGGCGCCGGAAGTGCCGGGGCTCGCCAGCTCGTATTCGTCCGAGAACGACAGCGACGGGTTTTCCCACAAGATCTTTTGCGCCTTGACGTCCTCGAAGGCAATCTTCACGATCACCGTGACGCGGTATCGCGACGCCAGCTGGGCATCGGTGAGGCTGACCGGCTGCGTCGAGATGGTCGTGATCTGGCCGCGCACAATGCCATCGACGCCCTCGTCGCTCGGCACCACGGTGTAGCGCCGGCTGCTCTGGAACTCGAGCCGCACTTTCTGCGTGAACACCTGCTCGACGGTTTGATACGGGGTGGCATTCTCGAACATCGGGATGCCGAGCACGCGGATGTAGTCGGGCAGGAACGAGCCGCGCCCGGCCAGGGCGTAACCGCAGGAAGACGCCGCGGCGCCGCTGGCCATCACCGACAGCACGCCGAGGAAGTCACGCCGCTTCAACTCTGTGCCCTCCGCACTTCTCCGTGTCCTCGGATGTTCATGCGACGACGATCGAGACCAGGCGGCTTTTGACAATCACGACTTTCTTCACTTTCTTTCCGGCAATGTGCGTCTGGACATTGGCATCGGCGAGCGCGACCTTCTCGAGCTCGGCATCGCTGATGCCCGGCGGCACTTTCACCACCGCACGCAGTTTACCGTTGACCTGCACCGGAATCTCCAGCTCTTCGGCTTTCGCAATCTCCGAATCGAACGCCGGCCAGGTCGCGGCGATCAACCCGTCACGATGCCCGTACATCTCCCACAACTCTTCCATCGTATGCGGGGCAAACGGCGACAGCATGACGATCAGCGATTCGATGGCTTCGCGCGCGACGCGCGGCGCCTGCGCGGAGCGCTCGCCCCTGTCCTCCGTCTTGTCCGCCGTCCTGTCCGCCGTAGCTTGAGCGGAGGCGGAAGCTTTAGCGGAGGCGGAAGCTGTAGCGGAGGAGGACTTCTCCGTGAACGCGTAGAGCTCGTTGACCAGCTCCATCATCGCCGACACGGCGGTATTCATCTGCTGGCGGGCGTCGATGTCGAGCGTCACGCGGCGGATGGTGTCGTGCGTCTTCCGCCGCAGGGCGCGTTCGGCGCCGCTCAGCGACGCGTGATCGATCGCGCCGGCCCGCGCGGCCAATGCTTCCGCCCGCCAGTGATCGGCGGCGCGCCACACCCGGGCGAGGAACCGGAAGCTGCCTTCCAGCCCGGTATCGTTCCACTCGACCTCTTTCTCCGGCGGCGCCACGAACATCACATACAGGCGGAGCGCGTCCGACCCGAACTTTTCGGTCATCGAGTCCGGATCGACCACGTTGCCCTTGGACTTCGACATCACCGCGCCGTCCTTGAGCACCATGCCCTGCGTCAGCAGGTGCGTGAACGGCTCCTTGTGCTCGATCATCCCGAGGTCGTGGAACACGCGCGCGAAAAATCGCGAGTAGATCAGGTGCAGGATCGCGTGCTCGATGCCGCCGCTGTAGAAATCCACCGGGCACCAGTACGCCACCTTCTTTGGATCGAACGGCAACTGATCGTTGTGCGCGTCGGCGAAACGGTAGAAGTACCACGACGAATCGACGAAGGTATCCATCGTGTCGGTCTCGCGCCGGGCCGGACCGCCACACACCGGGCACGTCACGTTCACGAACTCAGGCACGGTCGCCAGCGGCGAATCGCCGCGGCCCGTAAACTCGGCCACCTTGGGCAACTCGACCGGCAGCTGGTCGTCGGGCACCGGCACGATGCCGTCAATGGGGCAATGGATCATCGGGATCGGCGTGCCCCAGTAGCGCTGGCGCGAGATGCCCCAGTCTTTCAACCGGAACTGCACCGTCCCGTGCCCGATGCCGCGCTCCTCGGCGTCCTCAGTGATGGCCCGCCGCGCCGCTTCCGAATCGAGACCGTCGTACTTGCCGGAGTTGAACAGCACGCCGTCGTCGGTCGTCGCGCCACTGGTGGCATTGCCAGCGGACTTCACGACTGACACGATCTGCAAGTGGTACTTCACCGCAAACTCCCGGTCGCGCTCGTCATGCGCCGGCACGCCCATCACCGCGCCCGTGCCGTATTCGCCGAGCACGTAGTTCGCCACCCAAATCGGGATCGGCAGGTTCGTGTAGGGATTGATCGCAAACCGGCCGGTGAAGAAGCCTTCCTTCGCCACTTCCCCGGTCATGCGTCCGGCGCGATCCTGTGCCCGAAACCGTTGAGCCTTCTCGAGGAATGCTCGCTCGTTCTCCGACTCCTTCGCGAAGGTCGTCACCAAGCCGTGTTCGGGCGCCAGCAGCATGAAGGTGGCGCCGAAGATCGTGTCGATGCGCGTCGTGAACACCTCGATCGAATCGTTCGCGCCCTGGATCGGAAACCGGACGCGGGCGCCTTCCGATCGCCCAATCCAGTTGCGCTGCATCGTCAGGACTTTTTCCGGCCACTTGGCCAGGCCCTCGGCCGAGAGCAACAGATCCTCGGCGTAGGCCGTGATCTTGAAGAACCACTGCTCGAGATCTTTCTGGATGACCGGCGTGCCGCACCGCCAGCACGCGCCGTCAATCACCTGCTCATTGGCCAGCACGGTGTTGCAGCTCGGGCACCAGTTCACCGTCGATCGGCGGCGATATGCCAGGCCACGCTCGAACATGCGCGTGAACAGCCACTGGTTCCAACGGTAGTAGTCCGGCAGACAGGTCGCCAGCTCGCGTCCCCACGCGTAGCTGATTCCCAACCGCTGCAACTGCCCTTTCATGTGCGCGATGTTGCCGAGCGTGGAGGTTTCGGGGTGGATGCCGCTCTTGATCGCGGCGTTTTCGGCGGGCAGCCCGAACGCATCCCACCCAAAAGGGTGGAGCACGTTGAACCCCTGCAACCGCTTCAGCCGCGCGACGACGTCGCCGATGATGTAGTTGCGGACGTGCCCGACGTGCGCGTGCCCGGAGGGATACGCGAACATCTCGAGGCAATAAAACTTCGGCTTCGAGGGGTCCTCGGTGACTTCGAACGCCTTGGTCGCGGCCCAGCGGGCCTGCCATTTCTTATCGAGTTCTTGAGGGTGATAATCAGCCACGGTGATCATTCAAGAATAGCGTACGGCGCGGGACGGCTCGCTAATCGAGGACGCCCCCCGAGCCGATAAGATCCGTACTTCTTTCCCTTCGGAGGCGCCATGTCGAATCAGGCGGAGTCGTCGGGGCCGAATCTGGCCGAATCGATGCCGGCCCAGGCGGCCGAATTCGCGCAGGTCTGCAAGGACAAGGGCATCAACCTCGATTTCCTGCCCCGCACGCTGCCCCTCGTCGATCGGTTCCTGAACGGCGCACGCGGCGAGGTGCAGCAGCTCACGGCGAAACAGGATCCGCAGGCCCCCGAGCTCCAGAAAAAGAATGCGATGTGGATCACCGCCTACCTGGGCGAGGTGATTCGCCGCGAGACGGGCGCGACCTGGTATGACTACGAGGACCGGCCGCTGCTCGACTGCGGCGATTACCAGGCCGACCCGATGACCGCGGTGAACGAGTTCTTCGAGCAAGGCAAGGCCCATGAAGGCGACCTCGCGATCGAAACCACCAAGGCGTATTGCGAGCTGATCTGCCGGATGCAGCGGCTGTGGCTGGACGGGACGGTGCTCGGCGACTACGAGTCGATGAGCGCCCTCCGCACGGCGATGACGCCGGACGCGAAGCTGGCCGGATGGCTGGTGGCGCAGGGGCAGCTGGCGGTCAAGACCGCGAAGCTGGACTGGAAAGAGTCGCTCGATTTCAGCGAAGACAGCCTTGACGCCGTCGAGCGCATCATGAGCAAGCTGCACGCGCGTTCGAAGGCGCCGGGTGAGGCAATGCCCGAGGAGCAGCTCACGCAGGCCTCCAAGATGTGGGGCGCGTATGTCGGCGAGGTGATTCGCCGCCGGTACGGCGGACAATGGTCGACGGGGCCGGATGGTGTCCTTCAGCTGGCCCTCAGTGGCTATACGGCACAACCGATCGTCAAGGTCCGCAGTCGCATCGTCAACGGACCGGCGGACAACATCAGGTTCTACTTTGCGGCCATCGCTAAGGCGTTGAGCTCTTGATCACGGCCGTCAGACACTGCGAGACCGCGTCGAGGTCGTAGCCCCCTTCGGTCACGAGCACCGCCCTGCCCTGGCAGAGCGCATCCGCTTCGGCGATCAACGCCCTGGTGAGACGCCCGAAGCCATCGGTGGTCATGCGCAGCTGGCCCAGCGGATCCAGTTCGTGCGCGTCGAAGCCGGCGGAGATCATCAATAGATCCGGCTTGAAGCGCCGCAACGCGGGCATCACTTGCTCGGCATATTTCCGTTCGATCTCATCATCCTTCGCGCCGACAGCGAGCGGAATGTTCAGCGTGAAGCCCAATCCCGGCCCTCGGCCCTGTTCGGACGCCGCGCCGGTGCCTGGATAGAACGGATACTGGTGCGACGACACGTACAGCACCGTCGGGTCCTCGTAGAAGATCCATTGCGTGCCGTTGCCGTGGTGCACGTCGTAGTCGACAATGGCCACCCGGGCTGAGCCGCGTGAGCGCGCGTAGGCGGCGCCGACGGCGATGTTGTTGTAGAGACAGAACCCCATCGCGCGATCGGCCTCGGCGTGATGTCCCGGCGGCCGCACCAGCACCAGCGCACGAGATTTCTCGGGCCCGTCCAGCGCGTGATCGACACCCGCCAACACCGCGCCCGCGGCCAGTCGCGCGATCTCCTCCGACTCCGGCGATGTAAAGGTGTCCTCGTCGATCATCGTCGCCCGGCCGCGCGTGGCCACGATCACATCGATGTGTTCGCGCGTATGGACCCGCTCGAGATCGGCGTCGGTGGCCAGGCGAGGCTCGAGCACGCGGCCGCCCTGCGCCGCGAACGACTCCGCCACCGCGTCGAACACCCCGGCGCGCTCAGGCCGCTCCGGATGTCCGACCGGCGTCACGTGATCGACGAACCGCTTGGAGCTGACCAGCACTAATGTCATAACAACTCTGCGCACCTCTTGCGGCAATCGACCAGGGCTTGCTGTAACTGCTGGCGCCAGGTCTCGAGCGCGGCATCATCCGCCTCGCGCGGAATATAGATCGGCTCGCCGATCGCCATGGCCAAGGTCGTGAACGGCTTCGGGATCTGCGTGCGATCCCAGCTCTCGAGGGTCCAGCTCGATGCCGCCTCGGCGTGAAACGGCAGCAACGGATTCCCGGTCGCCTTCGACAGCCACACCGCGCCCGGCTGTGCCACTTCGGCGGGCCCGCGCGGACCGTCGATCGTAAACGCCACGCCTTTCGATTTCACGTCGCGCACCAGCTGTAACAGCGCTTTCGGCCCGCCCCGTGACGTCGATCCCCGCGCGGTACCGTATCCGAACTTCCTGATGATCCGCGCGATCCACTCGCCATCGTAATTCTCGCTGGTGATCACCACAATGCCGCGGCGCTGGAAGTACACGGTGGCGGGCAGGATGCGGCCGTGCCAGAACGCATGAATGGGATGCAGGCCGCGCGCCCGGGTGGCCTCGACATGTTCCGCGCCACTGACCTTCCACTTCCACGTCGCTCCGAGTGCGCGAAGAACGGGATAGCCTAGCGTGGCAATTGCGGCAACTTCCGCGCGCTTTCTGGCACTCGCGCGCCACTCAGGAGTGTCACTCATGGCACCCGCCCATAGGCACCTTACGCACCCGTACGCACCGTACGCACTGTGCCAGGGGCCTACATGCCGTCGTAACTAGGCCCCTCACCGCCCTCCGGCGCCACCCACGTGATCACGCCGTACGGATCCATGATGTCGCACGTCTTGCAGTGCACGCAGTTGGAAGCGTTGATCTGCAGCCGCAAGCCGCCGGCGCCATCATCGACCATCTCGTAGACATTGGCCGGACAGAACTTCACGCACGGGTGGCCGTATTCGCTGCCACAGATCGAATGGCAGACCTCGGTGTGGACGAGCAGGTGGACCGGCTGATCCTCGTCATGATGCGTGCCCGAGTAATGCGCGCCAGTGACCTTGTCGAAGGTCAGTTTGCGATCGATCGGCGCCGCATTCGACGGCACCATGATGTCCCGCTTGGCGAGGCCGTAGTAATCCTGGATCATCCGCATTTCGCGATGGCCGAAATGGCCCGACAGATTGGGAAGTCCCCTGCCGTTAGTGAACATCGCCAGGCCCGCGTAGGTCCCTCCGGCGATCAACCCGGCGCCGAAGGCCTGGTGCACGTTGCGAACCGGATAGAGCTCCGTCTTGATGGCGCTGGCGTCGATGCGCTGCTTGTACGAGGCCAGCGCGGTGGCCGACGTCGTGCCGGCGCGGACGGCCTCGAAGGCCGATTCGGCCGCGAGCATGCCGCTGCGCATGGCGAGGTGGATGCCTTTGAGACGCATCGAATTCACGAAATTTGCCGCATCGCCGACGATCAGAGCGCCGTCAAGAAACAACTGTGGCTGGGTGTTCCAGCCGCCTTCGGGCAGGGCCTTGGCGCCGTACCGCACCAATTGGCCGTCCGCGAGGATGCTGCGGATAAACGGGTGCCGCTTGAAGTGCTGGAAGGCGGCATGCGGATCGAACAGCGGATCGCGGTATTCGAGCCCCACCACCAGGCCGATCGAGATGCGCCCGTCGCCCATGGCATACAGCCAGCTGCCGCCGAATTCCTCCTGGCGCAGCGGATAGCCCAGCGTGTGAATGACGGTGCCCGGCTTCAGGCGATCCTTCGGGATGTCCCAGAGTTCCTTGATGCCGATCGCGTACTGCGCAGGCCCGGCCGCGCGGCCAATCTGCAGGTCGCGATAGAGCTGCTTGGTCAGGTGGCCGCGGACACCGTCAGCAAAGATCGTGACCTTGGCGTGAATGTCGGCGCCGGGCTCGAACGCGACCTTCGGTTGACCATCCTTGCCCAGACCGCGATCGCCGGTGCGCACGCCAATGATCGCCGGTGGATGCTCGCCGCCGTCGGGCGCGCGGTCATACAGCACGTGCTGTCCCGGGAACCCCCAGAACAGGTCGACGCCCTCGGCTTCCACTTGCTCAGCCAACCACTTGGTGAACGCGTTGAGCGAGATGATGTGATTGCCGTGATTCCGAAAAGGCGGCGGCGTGACCGGCAGGCGGATTTTACTTTCCTGCGTCAGGAAATAGATGTTGTCGTTATCGACGGGCGTGCCGAGCGGCGCGCCCCTGGACGCGAAATCCGGAATCAGATCCTTCAGCGTGGACGGATCGAGGAGCGCCCCCGACAGTTGATGGTGACCGGCTTGAGGAGCTTTCTCGATCACTGCAATCGACAGCGGCTCCCCGCCTTTCTGCAGTTGCGCGAGACGCAGCGCGGCCGACAATCCGGCCGGACCGGCACCGACGATCAGGACATCGACTTCGAGCGTTTCACGATTCATTCAGGCCCCAAGTCCCAGGTCCCAAGCCCCAAGTCCCTACGTCTTCTGAAGCTCCGCAATGATCGCCGGAGCGAGCTCAAACAGATCACCCTGAATGCCGTAATCCGCGACTTCGAAGATTGGCGCTTCGGCGTCCTTGTTGATCGCCACGATGGTGCGGGCGCCCTTCATGCCCACCAGGTGCTGAATCGCGCCCGAGATGCCAAGGGCCACATACAGCTTGGGGGCGACGGTCTGGCCGGAGCTGCCAATCTGGCGTTCCATCGGCAGCCAGCCGTTGTCGCAAATCGGCCGCGAGGCGGCCAGCTCGGCGCCAAACGCCTTGGCGAGCTGTTCGGCGACGGCGATGTTCTCCTGCGACTTGATGCCGCGGCCCACGGCCACGATGCGTTCGGCCTGCGAGAGATCGACGGCCTGCTTCGCCTCCTGGAACGGCGCTTCGGCCTTCTGGCGCAGCTTGCTCTCGTCGATGTTCACCGCGGCGGAGGTCACGCCGGCCGCCGACGCGCCCTTCTTCGCCGCGTCGGCGCGGAACGCGCCGATCTGGATCGTGATCAAATGCGGCGTGGGACCTTGCGGAACCACGTCCGCGGTCAGCTTGCCCTGGAACATCGGCCGCGAAAACGCCGCCGCACCGCCGGATTGCTTGACGCCGATCACGTCGGTGACCAGCGCCCGGTCGAGGCGGGTCGCCAGCGTCGCCGAGAAATCGCGCGTTTGATAGCTGTGCGGGAACAACACCATGGCCGGCGCCGCCTGCGTGATCACCTGTTGGAGCGCCTGCACGAAGGCGTCGGGCGTGTACTGCGCGAGCGCGGCATGATCGACCGCAATCACCTCGGCCACCGCGGCCTGGGCGAGCTCGTTCGCCACACCAGACACATTCTGCCCGGCGACCGCGATCTTCACCGGCATCGAACCGCCCGAGAGCTGCTGCGCCGCCGCAATCGCCTCCCAGCTGGCGCGATTGAGCTTGCCGTCTTTCTGTTCCGCGATCACCAGAATCACAGGACCCTCGCTTCTTCACGCAGCCGCTTGACGAGCTCTGTCGCGGCCTCGGCTGGCGAACCGCCGATCATGACGGTCTGCTTGGATTTTTGTGGGGCGTACAACTCGACGATCTTCTGTCGCGATCCGGCGCCTGCCGGCGCAGCCACTTTGGTGATTTCCTTCTTCTTCGCCGCCATGATCCCCTTGAGGGTGGCATAGCGCAGCGTGTTGATGCCGCTCTGGATGGTCAGCAGCGCCGGCAGCGGCATCGAGAGGTACTGAAACCAACCGCCTTCGAGTTCGCGCTTGACGCGCAACGTACCGCCACCCTGCCCTGAGCGAGCGTCGCCGTTTTCGGCGTCGCGAGTCGAAGGGTCGATGTTCACTTCCATGATGATCGTCGAGTGCGGAATGCCGAGTTTCTCGGCCAGCACCGGACCGAACTGGGCGTGCCCCTGATCGTCGGACTGCAGGCCGGTGAGGATCAGGTCGAACTTCTGCTCGGCCATGGACGGCGCCAGCGCCGCGGCGGCGGCGAACGCGTCGGCGGGTCCGAGCGAATCAGCCTCGACATGCAGCGCGCGATCGGCGCCACGGGCCAGCGCTTCACGGATCACCTGCTGCACGCGAGCCGGCCCGGCCGAGCACACCACCACTTCCCCGGTGTGCTTCTCGCGCAGGCGCAAGGCCTCTTCGAGCGCATAGGCGTCGGGCTCGTTCATCTCATAGCTGACGTCCTGGTCGCGCACCCAGGTCTTGTCATCGTTCAGGCGGGGCTGCCACTCTCGCGTGGGGACTTGCTTGATGCAGACAGCAATTTTCATTCTGAGAATCTCTTGAACAACAGCGCGCCGTTCGTGCCGCCGAAGCCGAAGGAGTTCGACAACGCGTACTCGATCTTCATGTCGCGTGCCTGCCGGGGCACATAGTCGAGATCGAGTCCCTCATCGGGACTCTCCAGGTTGATCGTCGGCGCCACGCGCTGGTGCCGCACCGACAACGCCGTGATGCCGGCCTCGAGGCCGCCGGCGGCGCCCAGCAGGTGGCCGGTCATCGACTTGGTCGACGACACCGCCAGCTTGCGGGCGTGATCGCCGAACGTTCGCTTGATCGCGGTCGTCTCGATGCGATCGTTGTGCGGCGTCGAGGTGCCGTGGGCGTTGATGTAGTCGACCTGGTTGGGACCAATACCCGCCGAATCGATCGCCGCCTTCATCACGCGGTACGCGCCGTCGCCGTCTTCCGATGGGGCCGTCATGTGATAGGCGTCACCCGACATGCCATAGCCGACCATCTCGGCGTAGATCGTCGCGCCGCGCCGCGTCGCCATCTCGAGCTCCTCGAGAATGACAATGCCGGCGCCCTCGCCGAGCACGAACCCGTCGCGGTCCTTGTCGAACGGGCGGCTGGCGTGCGCGGGATCGTCGTTGCGCGTCGACAGCGCGCGCAGCGCCGCGAACCCGCCGATCCCCATGTGGCAGACCGCGGCTTCCGCGCCGCCGGCGATCATCGCATCAGCCGCGCCGCGCTTGATGATCTCGTACGAATCGCCAATAGCGTGCGCCGACGCGGTGCAGGCCGTGCACGTGGCCAGGTTCGGACCCTTCGCGTTGAAGCGGATCGACACCTGCCCAGCGGCCAGATTGATGATCGCTGAGGGAATGAAGAAGGGCGAGATCTTCCGCGGGCCACCGCCGAGGTAGGCGCTGTGCTGCTCCTCGATGGTGGTGAACCCGCCGATCCCCGACCCGATGAAGACCCCGACGCGCGGCGCCAGCTCTTGCCCAATCGTCAGCCGGGCATCGTCCATGGCGTACTGCGCCGCCGCAATCGCGAACTGAATGAAGATGTCCATCTTCTTCAGCTCCTTCTTCTCGATGAACTGGAGCGGATCGAAGTGCTTCACTTCGCCCGCAAACCGCGTGGCAAACGCCGAGGCGTCGAAACGCGTGATCGGTCCGATGCCGCTCGTGCCCGCGCAGAGCGCATCCCAGTTCGCCTGTGTGCCCATCCCGACCGGCGAGACCAGACCCACACCGGTCACTACGACGCGCCTGTTCACGTGACTACTTCTTCTTGGCGTGGGACTCGATGTAGTCGACGGCTTCCTTGACGCGCGTGATCTTCTCCGCTTCCTCGTCAGGGATCTCGATGCCGAACTCCTCCTCGAATGCCATCACCAGCTCGACGGTGTCGAGCGAGTCGGCGCCCAAGTCGTCCACGAACGACGCATCCGGAGTCACTTCCTCTTCGTCGACGCCCAGCTGCTCCACGATAATGCTCTTCACCTTGTCGGCAACGGCCACGTGTCCCTCCTCACTGCTTACATGTACATCCCGCCGTTGACGGCGAGAACCTGACCAGTAATATACGACGCCTCATCCGAGGCCAGAAACCCGACCGCCGCGGCAACGTCGGCCGGCGTCCCCATCCGGCCGAGCGGGATCTGCGCGGACCAATCCGTCTTCGCGCTCTCGGTGATCGCCTTGGTCATGTCGGTTTCGACCAGACCCGGCGCCACCACGTTCACCGTGACCTGCCGCGACGCCACTTCGCGCGCCAGCGCCTTGCAGAACCCGATCAGGCCGGCCTTCGACGCGGCGTAATTGGCCTGTCCGGCGTTGCCCATCTGCCCGACCACGGAGCTGATCGCGATGATCCGCCCCGATCGCTGGCGAATCATCGGCTTGAGCGCCGCCTGGCACAACGTGAACGACGCCGTCAGGTTCGTGGCGATCACCTCGTCCCAGTCGCTGCGCTTCATGCGCAGCATCAACTGATCGCGCGTGATGCCGGCGTTGCTCACCAGGATGTCGAGCTTGCCGTGCGTGTCGATGGTCTCCTTGATCAACGTCTCGACCGCGGAGGCATCCGTCACATCGGCGGCATGCGCGAACGCCTTGCCGCCCGCGCCGGTAATCCCGGCCGCCGTCGCCTCGGCGTTCGTGCCGCGCGCAACGCACACCACCGTGGCGCCGCCCGCCGCCAGCCGTTCGGCGATCGCGCGGCCGATGCCGCGTGACGCACCCGTCACAATCGCAACCTTGCCGTCGTACTGTCCCATCGGTGAATGCGCGGCCGTTACGCCGCCGAGAACAGGGCCTCGAGCGCGGGAAGGTCGCCTGGACCCTCGACGTTGAGAAGGGTGGCGCCCGGAGCAATCTTCTTGGCGAGACCTGTCAGCACTTTCCCCGGACCTACTTCAACATAGCGGGTGACGCCTTCCGACGCAAGGCGTTGCACGACGTTCTCCCATCGCACGGGCGAGGACACCTGCTTGATCAGGGCGTCGATCGACGCCTGAGCGCTGCGCTTCGGCTCGGCGTCGACGTTGGCCACCACTGGCACGCGCGGATCGTGTGCATGAGCTGCCCGCAGTTCGGGCGCCAGCCGGTCTTCGGCCGGCTTCATCAACGCGCAGTGGAACGGCGCGCTCACCTGCAGCGGAATCGCGCGCCTGGCGCCAAGCGCCTTGGCGCGTTCGCCGGCACGCGCCACCGCGGCGGCGTTGCCGGCGATCACAATCTGGCCCGGCGCATTCAGATTCGCCGGGCTCACCACCTCGCCTTGGGCCGCTTCTTCACAGGCCTGGATCACGCCGGCCTCGTCGAGACCGAGGATCGCCGCCATCGCGCCCTGGCCCACGGGCACGGCCTCCTGCATGTAACGGCCCCGGTTGCGGACCAGCCGAACCGCGTCCTGGAATGACAGGGTGCCCGCGGCGACGTGCGCGGAGTATTCGCCAAGACTGTGACCGGCGACAAACGACGGTGCCAGGCCGCGCCATTCGAGGAGCCGCCACACCGCGACGCTCATCGTGAGAATCGCCGGCTGGGTGTTTTCGGTAAGCGTCAGCCGATCGGCAGGTCCGTTGAAAATCAGATCGCTGAGCGACTCGCCCAGCGCGGCATCGGCCTCGGCAAACGTCTTCGCGCACACCTCGAATTGATCGGCGAGCGCCTTGCCCATGCCCACAGCCTGCGATCCCTGTCCGGGAAACACGCACGCAATCACGATCGGGTCACCACCACTGAAGCCATCTCGGTTCGCAGTCGATCCATCATCCGGGTGCCCGCCATGCGCGAGGCCATCGCCACCGCGTTCCTCACCGCTTTCACCGAGGAGCGGCCGTGGCCGACGATGCAGAGGCCCGCGACGCCGAGCAGCGGCGCGCCGCCGAACTCGGAGTAGTCCACGCGCTTGCGGAAGCGCCGGAACGCCCGCCGCGACAGCAGGTATCCCACCTGGCTCGAGAACGTGCTCTGCAGCTCCTCGCCGAGCAGGTCTTCGACCATCTCGACCAGCCCTTCGCTCAACTTCAACGCCACGTTGCCAGTGAACCCGTCACACACCACCACGTCGGCGTCGCCCGAAAAAATACCCCGGGCTTCAACGTTCCCCACAAACGCCAGCGCCGAGGCTTTCAGGAGCTGATGCGCGTCGCGCGTCAGTTCGTTCCCTTTCGTTTCTTCCTCGCCGATCGATAACAGCCCCACGCGCGGTCGAGCGATCCCGAGCCCTGCGCGCGCGTATGTCGCGCCCATGTGCGCGAACTGCAGCAGGTGCAGCGGCTTACATTCCACCGTGGCGCCGGCGTCCAGCAATACCGCCGCGCCGCGCCGGGTCGGCACTGTGGGCGCCAGCGCCGGACGATCGACACCGGGGAGCATCCCGAACGCCGCATACGCGGCGACCACGCTGGCGCCGGTATGCCCCGCGCTGAACAAGGCGATGGCGTGGCCGGCGGCCACGTGATCCGCGGCCACGCGAATCGACGCTCTCGGCTTGCGCCGCAGCGCCTTCGCGGGCGATTCCGACATCTCGACCACGTCCGGCGCGTCGATGACGCGGATGTCGAGGTTACCGGCGTCGGGATGGCGTTTGAGCTCGGCGTCGATCAGATCGGCGCGGCCAACCAGGTCAACACCAAGGCCCAGATTTCGCGCGGCCGCCAGGGCGCCCTCAACGGGTCGTCCGGGCGCATGATCACCGCCCATCGCGTCTACGGCAACGCGCATCTAGTCTGCGCCTAATCGGTGTTCAATCAGTGGCTAGTCTTCGTCGACCGGGCGCACCTGGCGCGCGCGGTAGTGGCCGCAGTACGCGCACACGCGGTGCGCGGCTTTGGGCTCACCGCACTGCGGGCACAGGCCGGGCGTGGTGGCCTTGAGCGCGTCGTGAGTGCGGCGCTTGCGGCCGCGGGTCTTGGAATGTCGGCGTTTTGGATTAGGCATCGTCGTGCTTTCGCTTCTCTAACAACGTCTTCAAGCCGGCCAGCCGGGGATCCTCCCAGTGCGGATGGCAATCGCACGGAGCGGTGTTCCGGTTGGTTCCGCATTGCGGGCAGATTCCCTTGCAGTCGTCCGAGCACAGCGGCTTCATCGGCAACGCCAGGTAAAACTGTTCCCGCAGCAGTTCGTCCAGGTCGATGTGCTCGTCGCGATAAAAGGTGACCGAGACGTCATCGTCTTCGACCTCGGTCTCCTCTTCCTCGTCCGACTCTGGCTCCCCCGCCCCTGCGGGCAGGTAGCGCAAGTCGAACTCGCGATCGACCGGCAACGTGAACGGTTCGAGGCAGCGGCTGCACGCCAGCTCGAGCTCCGTTTGCACGGTACCAACCAGCCGGAAGCGGTCCTGATCCTTGTGGATCACCATCCGGAGGTCTACCGGGGCGGTGACGCGATACTCCTCTTCCGTACCCGCAAAATCTGCCGGTTGAAAGACCTTGTGAAACTCGGTCTCCGGCTGCCGGATATGGGATAACTCGAAGCGCATCCGTCTAACTCTCGACCCTACATGTACTTCCGCGATTTTCCGCGTCAGGACAGACTTTTCAGTATAGCACGCGATCCCGCCGAAGCCCGTCAGCGTAGGAGGCGGACGAAGGCGGGCGCCGCCTATAATCCCCCGACCGGAGGCGCTGATGGGACGTTGGATGCTGATTGCGTTAATGGCCATGGGAATCCCCCAGGCGGGCGAAGCGCGCCGAAGCCCGCAGGCGGAAAACTCGGCGAAGGCGGGACCACCCGCCAGCCCGGCGGCCTCCCCAGGCACCGCGTGCGCTGATCTCGCAGCCCTCACCATACCCGACGTCACCGTCAACGCCGCGTCGGCGGTCGCCGCCGGCGCATTCACGCCGCCCAACTCGCAGACCGCGCTGACCTTGCCGGCGTTCTGCCGCGTGGAGGCCACGGCCCGGCCGACCAGCGACTCCGAGATCAAGTTCGAGGTGTGGATCCCCGCCGCCGACGCGTGGAACGGAAAGTTCCAGGGCGTCGGCAATGGCGGCTATCAAGGAACGATCTCGTACGGCGCCATGGCCACCGCGCTCCGCCGGGGCTATGCCACCGCGAGCACCGACACCGGTCATACCGGAGACGACGTGATTTTCGGCAAAGGCCATCCTGAAAGGGTGATCGATTTCGGCTGGCGCGCGATTCACGTCATGACCGATACGGCGAAGCTGATCGTCCACAATGCCACCGGGCGGTTCGCGGACAAGTCGTACTTCGTCGGCTGCTCGAGCGGCGGTCACCAGGCGATGTCCGAAGCGCAGCGGTTCCCCAAGGATTACGACGGCATCATCGCCGGCGCGCCGGCGAACAACCGCATCCGCCAGACCTTCGGGTTCGCGTGGTCGTGGGCGGCCACGCACAACCCCGATGGCGCGCCGATCCTGACCCCGAGCTCCCTGTCGATCGTCACGCAGGCCGCGGTGGCGGCGTGCGATGCACACGACGGACTCAAGGACGGCCTCATCGACGATCCACGGACGTGCGCGTTCGACCCTGCCACGCTGGCGTGCAAGGGCGACACCGATGAGAGCGGGTGCCTGACGACAGCGCAAGTGACGGCGATCAAGAAGGTGTATGACGGCGCGAAGAATCCGCGCACCGGCGAGCAGATTTTCACCGGCTGGCCGCGCGGCAGCGAGGCGTTCGGCGACAGCCCGATTCAGAGCTGGCGTCAGTACGTTCTCGGGCCGCGCGAGCCGTCACGCATTGGGGTGTTCCGCCATTTCCTGTTCCACGACGCGAACTGGAACCTGGATTCGCTCGACTACGATCGCGACCTGGCGTACGCCGAGGCGCGTATCCCGCACCTGGCTGCCGTGGACCGCGATCTGTCGCCGTTCAAGAAGGCCGGCGGCAAGCTGATCATGTATGCGGGTTGGATGGATCCCGTGGTGCCGCCGCAAGACAACGTCGCGTATTACGAGGCGGTGGCGAAAACCATGGGCGGGTATGACAAGACGCGGGATTTCTTCCGCCTCTTCACGGCGCCGGGCATGGGACATTGCTTCGGCGGTCCGGGTCCAAACCAGTTCGACGCGTTGACCGCGCTCGAACAATGGGTCGAGAAAGGCGTGGCACCCGACGCGCTCACGGCGACGCACACCACCGGCGGCAAAGTGGATCGCACGCGGCCGCTTTGTCCCTACCCGCAGGTCGCGCGCTACAAGGG
>CAZEMI010000163.1:0-7743 GCA_964513235.1 uncultured Acidobacterium sp. | reverse complement strand
ACCGATGGCGCCGACGTGGAATGCGGCATCTCGATGGATCAGCTCTATGCGCAGCGCTTCGGGCAGGACACGCTGCTGCCGTCGATGCAGCTGTGCATCGAGAGCGTCGATCAGTCGGGCGGCTGCGGCTACGGCTACTCGTGCGTCTACACCGACGCCATCAGCTGGTCGGCGCCAAACAAGCCGCTGCCGATGATCCGCGACCCGCGGGTGGTCTTCGATCAGATGTTCAGCGTGTTCGGCTCGGGCGCCTCACCCGAAGAGCGGCGGGCGCGGCGATCCGAAGACCTCAGCATCCTGGATTTCGTCCAGAACTCGACCAGGCGCCTCTCTGCGCGCCTGGGCCCTGCTGATCGCGTCCGGCTGACCGACTATCTCGACACCATCCGCGAGCTCGAGCGGCGGATTCAGGCGGTCGAAGCCCGCAACGGCAGCGGCGAGCCGCGCGAACTGCCGGCCGCGCCGGCCGGCATCCCGGATTCGTTCGCGGATCACGTCAAGCTGATGATCGATCTCCAGATGATCGCGTTCCGCTCGGAGATCACCCGGGTGTTCTCGTTCAAGCTCGGACGCGACACGTCAAACCGCGTGTATCCGGAAAGCGGCTCGAACGGCGCATTTCACATTGTGTCGCACCATAGCGAGAATCCCGAGCGCGTCCGTGAGTTCGCGCGCATCAACGCGTATCACGTCAGCAGCACGCTGCCGTATTTCCTGAAGCGGCTGAAAGAAACCCCTGATGGCGACGGCACCATGCTGGATAATGCGCTGGTGATTTACGGCTCGCCGATGGGCAATCCGAACCAGCACAATCACAAGCGCGTGCCGTTCCTGTTGGCCGGACACGCCGGTGGCGCCATCACAGGCGGCGTGCATCTGAAGGCCGCCAACGGCACACCGTTATCCAACGTCATGCTGAGTCTCTTGCACACGCTTGGTCTCGACGACCTGCAAAGCTTCGGCGATAGTGAAGGGACGTTTTTGTGGGACTGATTCGACACGCTTTTCGCACGATCAGCCGCATGCCTGGACTTGCGGCGGTCGTAGTGTTGTCGCTCGGCGTCGGCATCGGCGTGAACACCGCCGTCTTCTCCTGGATCCAGGCCATCGTCCTCAAGCCAATCCCGGGTGTCGAGCGCAGCGCGAGCTTCTATTACCTCGAGCCCAAGGCCGACACCGGCTCGTATCCGGGGATGTCGTGGACGGAGTATCAGGACCTGGCGCCGCGACTCCAGGCGATCGAGGAGTTGATCGCGTTTCGCATGGCGCCGCTCAACGTTGGCGCTACCGGGCGCACCGAGCGCACCTTCGCGCTGCTCGTGTCGGGCAACTATTTTCCCGGGCTCGGCCTGCAGCCCGCCGCCGGACGCTTCATTCGACCGGATGAGGCCGATGTCGCCGGGGCGGAACCCATCGTCGTGATCTCGCACGACTACTGGCAGACACGTTTCGGCGGCGATGCCTCCGCCATCGGGCAGACGCTGCAGATCAACGACAACCAGTTGACCATCATCGGCGTGGCGCCCGAGGGATTCCAGGGCACCGTGATGGGATTGCAATTCGATCTGTGGGTACCGGCGACGCTGGCGCCCGTGCTCGTCTCCGGATCACGGGAGCTCGACTCGCGAAACCAGCGCGGCTACACGGCGATCGGCCGCTTGCGTGAGGGCACCACTGAAGCACAGGCCGCGGTGCAGCTGGTCTCGGCGATGGGCGAGCTGTCCGCGTCGTTCCCTGAGACCAATGCACGCATCAGCGGCGAGGTGCGGCCGTTCTGGAAGGCCACTCGCGGCCCGCAGATGATGTTCGTCACCGCACTCGCGCTGCTGCAGGGGGTGATGCTCCTGGTGTTGCTGGCGGTCTGCGGCAACACCGCGAACCTGATGCTGGCGCGCGCGAGCACGCGCTATCGCGAAGTCGGCGTGCGCCTGGCCCTCGGCGCCGGTCCCGGCACCGTGATCAGGTTGATGTTGGTCGAGAGCCTGCTGCTCGGTCTGATGGGCGCCGCACTCGGCATGCTGATCGCATGGTGGGGCACCGAGGCGCTCCGCGCGATGCCGGCCTATGGCGCATTCCCGGTGCGCTTCCACACCAGCCTTGATGGCATGGGCCTGCTCTTCGCGACCGTCCTTGGCGTCGGCAGCGGCCTCCTCGTCGGCGCCGCTCCCGCGCTGCAACTCGGACGCGTCGATCCACAGCAGGCGCTGCGAAGCGGATCGAAGTCCGCCGGCAGAAGCGCGGTTCGCGATGGCCTGATGGCGCTGCAATGCGCACTGGCGCTGCTGGTGATGGTGGTCGCGGGCCTGTTCTTCCAGAGCTTCGCGGAAACGCGCGGCACCGATCCCGGATTCCGCGTCGATGGCGTGTTGCTGGCAACCTACGACCTTGGCCCGCTCGCGCCCAGCGATGACTACGCGCGGCAGTTCGCCACCAACCTGCTCGATCGCCTGCATCGCGTGCCGTCGGTGGAATCGGTGGCGCTCGCCAACTCGATGCCGCTCGACATCCATGGGTTGCCGATGCGAGGGTTCCGCCTGGAAGGCCGCGCCGAGACCTCACCGCAACAGGAAATGGCGTTGAGCAACATCGTCTCGCCCGGCTATTTCAAGACGGTTGGAATTCCGATCGTGGCCGGTGAGGAATTCGCCGATCTCTCGAACACGGCGCTCCCGCCGCAGGTGATCGTCAATGAGGAATTCGTGCGGCGATACGTCACACCTGCGGATCCGATCGGCCGCCGCCTCGTGAACGGCGACACCACTTACACCATTGCCGGCGTGGCGAAGAACTCGACCTACGACGCCTTTGGCGAGCCGCCGACGCCCGCGTTCTTCTTTTCGTGGCGCGACCGGCCGCGCTATCTCGGCGAGATCCACCTTCGGGCTAAGCCCGGGGCGGAAACGCTGCTCGCCTCTGAAGTGCAACGCGCCGTTCGCGAAATCGATGCCTCGTTGCCGGTCTACAACATCCGGACCATGGCCGAGCACATCGAGCGCAATTTGTTCCTGAGAAAAATCCCGGCGCGGATGTTTGTCGTGATCGCGCCGCTGCTGCTCGCGCTGGTGGCGATTGGCATCTATGCGGTGGTGAGCTACTCGGTGTCGCAGCGCACCACCGAGATTGGCGTTCGCATCGCCCTCGGAGCCACGAGCAACCGCGTCGTGAAGCAGATCGTCAAGGAAGCATTGATCGTGACCTCGGCGGGCTTGATCCTCGCGTGGGTGGTCGCGGTGATGGTGCAGCTGCACCTGTTCAGCGGCGGACCCGGCGCCTGGACAGTGCTGATGGTGGTGCCGGCAGTGCTGTTTGCAGTGGCGATCTTCTCGTGCTGGCTCCCAGCAAGGCGAGCAACGCTCGTTGATCCCGTTGTAGCGTTGCGAGCGGAATAGCCACCGATTGGTACCGATTAGGCACTGATTAATCGGCGTCCCATCGGTGTCAATCGGTGGCTACAATCCGCGCATGACCGAATCCGACCGTCAGCTGGGCATGGGCTCCCCCATCACCAGACGCGACTTCCTGAACGGCATCGCGGTCGGCGCCGGTGGGGCCATGGCCGGGTGGATGTCACCCGATCTCGCCACGCTTCTGGCACAGGGGTCGGCGGACGCCTACCCGCCGGCGTTGACCGGCTTGCGCGGATCGCACGCGGGATCGTTTGAGGCCCTCCACTCGATGAGGGATGGCGCCTTCTGGAAAACGGCGCCCGCGCCGCAGGCCACCGGCGAGGAGTACGACCTGGTGGTTGTCGGCGCCGGCATCAGCGGCCTGGCGGCGGCGCACTTCTTCCGGAAGTCCCGGCCGGCCGCTCGCATTCTGCTGCTGGACAACCACGACGACTTCGGCGGCCACGCCAAGCGCAACGAGTTCGTTCACAACGGCCGCACCTATCTCGGCTACGGCGGCACACAGTCGATCGACAGCCCGGCGCCGTACAGCGCGGTGTCCAAGGCGCTCGTCACGGAGCTCGGCATCGACGTCGCGCGCTACTCGAAGGTGCTCGACTCGGGTCTCTACAAATCGCTCGGTCTCCGCTCGGCGTTCTTCTTCGACCGGGAAACATACGGCGCCGACCGGCTCCTCGCCGGCGACGTCCGCGACGAGGCGTTCCTGGCGGCCGCGCCCGTGAGCGACAGCGTGCGTCGCGATCTCCGGCGCCTGCTTACAGAGCGGTTCGATCCGATGCCGGGCTTCAGCTCAGCCGAGAAGAAGGCGCGTCTGGCGCGAATCAGCTACACCGACTTCGTGACCAAATTGTGGAAGCTCGAGGCCGGCGTGCTGCGGTTCTACCAGACGCGCACGCACAGCCTGTTCGGCGTGGGCGTTGACGCCGTGCCGGCACAGGACGCGTTTGCGCTTGGATTCCCGGGGTTCAGCGGCATGGGCCTCGATCCCGGACCGGGCCCCGGGCAGAACTACGACTCCATCAGCCACGCCGACGCAGGGGACTATTACTTTCACTTTCCCGACGGCAACGCGTCGGTCGCACGGCTGCTCGTGCGCCGCCTCGTGCCGGCGGCGATTCCCGGATCGACGGCGGACGACGTGGTGACGGCACGGGCGGACTACGCGAAGCTGGACGCCGCCGGCTCGGCGGTGAGAATTCGACTGAGCAGCCCGGTGATGCGCGTGCGCCACACCGGACCCGCAGGATCCGGCCAACGCGTTGAGGTCGCCTATCTGGAAAGCGGCCCTCGAGGCGTCACGCCCTCAAACCCTCAAGCCCTCAAGACCGTGACCGCCCGTTCGGTAGTGCTGGCGTGCTGGCACTCGGTGATTCCGTCGATTTGTCCCGAACTGCCGGCCGCGCAGAAAACCGCGATGGCGTTCGCGATCAAGGTGCCACTCGTCTACACCAACGTCTTCATCCGGTCGTGGACCGCCTTTCAAAAACTCGGCGTGCAGCGCATTTCGACGCCGGGAATGTGGCACACGTCGGTCAACCTTGATTTCCCCGTCAGCCTTGGCGCTTACAAGCACCAGACGAACCTCGCCGAGCCGATCGTGCTGCACTTGTCGAAATCCGCATGCCGGCCCGGCTTGCCCGCGCGCGATCAGCATCGGGCGGGCCGCGCGGAATTGCTCGCGACGTCGTTCGAAACGATCGAACGGAGCATTCGCGATCAATTGGGCCGGGTACTCGGCAATGGTGGGTTCGATCCGGCAGCAGACATCCTTGGCATTACGGTAAACCGCTGGCCTCACGGCTACGCCTATCAGTACAACTCGCTGTCAGAGGACTTCTGGATGAACAACGGCGAGCAGCCGTGCGCGGTGGCGCGCCGGCCACACGGCCGGATCGCGATCGCGAATTCGGATGCGGCGGCCTACGCTTACACCGACGCCGCGATCGATCATGGTTACCGGGCTGTCCAGGAACTGCTGCGGTGAACACCGCCGAGTATCACCGCCGAACGAAGGCGAGATTCTGAACGCGGCCGGCGTCGAGGACGAAGCGCTCGGCGCGATGGTCGGGGCCCAGCGTAAAACGAAGCGTGCCGCCCGCGCCGCGAAGCGTGACCGCATCGCGCGCGGTCAGGGTTTCCGGCTTCGCGCGCGGACGCTTCAGCGTGAGCGTGGACCCGCTCAGCGTGATCTCGTAGAGCGCGTCGAGCTCATCGGAATAGTACCGTCCCGCAAACTGACCGAGCGCAGCCGCGGATAGTTGCACCGCGGGTGCCGGCGTCGCACCAGGTCGTCCCGCGTTCGCACCGGCCGCGGCGTTCGTGTCAGCGGTCGTCGGGATCGGCAAAGTAAACGAGTCGCGCAGCAGATGGTCGGCGACCCGACGCGCGAGGTTCACAGGCACCGCGTTGCTGACGTTGCAGAGCACGGCAATCGACGTGCGTTGGTTCGGGAATCGCGTGAGGACCGCGCGATAGCCGCCGGTGCTGCCCGAATGCTCGACCCGATCCAGGCCGCGGTACTTGCTGATTTGGAGGCCGAACGCGTACTCGAGTTGGGTCCCTGAGTTGAGCTTGCCGCGCTCGAGTTGACGCCGGAGGAACCCCGGCCCGCCGACCGCGCCCGTATCGAAGTTGCTGTCCCACCTGGCGAGATCGAGCACCGTCGTCATCACCCCGCCCTGCCCGACCAGGTCGTTGTTCCACACGTTGATCGTGTAGCGGCCGCCGGCCGCGGGGCTGTACGCGTAGGCGCGGCCACGCACCGGCTGCGTGTGATCGTCCTGATAGTGCGAGTCGGTCATCATCAGCGGACCGAAGATCCGATCGGCGGCGAATTCGCGCAGGCTCTTGCCCGTGACGCGCTGCACGACGAGGCCCAGCACGATGTAGCCGGTGTTGCTATAGACATAGCGCTCGCCCGGCGTGAAGTTGAGACCGCGCTGCCGGGCCGTCATGTCGAGCACGTCCTGGGCCGTGTAGGTGTCGTCGTAGCGCAGGCCCGCCATGCCGACCAGCTCCCACCAGTCGCGCAGCCCGCTGGTGTGATGCACAAGATGGTCGATCGTGATGGGCGTGCCGTAGTCCGCCAGCTCGGGCACGTACTTCCGGACGTCGTCGGTGAGGGCGATGCGCTTCTCTTCGACCAGCAGCGCAATCGCCGCCGCGGTGAACTGCTTTGAGACGCTGCCAACGATGAATGGCGTCGAGGGCGTGATCGGCACACTGTATTCGAGATTCGCGGCGCCGTAGCCCCTGGCGAGGACGACTTTGGCGTTCTGATACACGGCCACGGCGCAGCCGGGGCCGTCGGGTGTGAAGGACGAGAAGATTTCGTCGACCTGGCGGGTCAACAACGGTGACGCGGGCGCCTGCGCCGAGACGGACGCGGCCAGGCCCGCGACGATGAGTGCGCTCGAGGTAATCCGGATCGCGCGAGACATCTGTAATCTCCTCTTAAACGCCCAGCTTTTGGGCGGCTCTCTTGAGTGGACCATCCAGCGTCCACAGTGTCACGCCCGCGAGTCGTGCGCTGGCGAGCAAATGCGCGTCAATCCAACCAAGGCCCTTGCCCGTGAGTTGATGCGTGTCGAGTAGCTGCATCACTTCATCGTGCTCGGCGACGGCCACTTGCGACAACGCGGCGAGAAGGGATAACACCTCGTCTCGCTTCCGAATGGTACCGCAGGCGAGCTCCCCGAGAATGAAGGGATGGCAGACGACCTCGCCGGCCTCGAGGTGCACGCGCAAATCCTCGCGGTCGTTCCGGAGGTGGTCGATCCACACCGAGGTGTCGACGAGCATTTCACCGGCCCGGGCGAGTGGAGCGCCGGCGCCGCGGCGCCTTGGCTTTGGCATCCGTGCCGCCCAACGCGGCCAGCCGCCGCGCACTTTGCTCGCGGATCAAGGCGTCAAGGCCGGCATGGACCACCGCGGTCTTCTCGCGGAGGCCGGTCAGTGCCCGGGCCCGCTCCAGCAAGGCATCGTCGAGAATGAGTGTCGTTCTCATATGCATGAGTATGTATCATCCATGCATATCTGGTCAACCCGGCTGCCCTGGCCCAAATAACAAGGGACCGGCCCGTGACGGCCGATCCCTGATGGCTGACGGCTGATGGCTGGTCGTTAGCCGATCATCACCTTGCGCGGATGCTGCGAGTTGTCCTCGAGGAAGGTCTTCTTGTTCGCGAGATCCTGTTCGGTCGGCTGAACCTTGCCGGTGGCATCGGTGACGCGCGACACGATGGTGTGCTCGCCGGCGGCCGCGTTCGGCCAGTCGAGGTGATACAGCTTCCAGCCGTACTTCGCGGTGGTGGCGGGGTCGGCCTTCGCGGCCATC
>CAZEMI010000162.1:0-2504 GCA_964513235.1 uncultured Acidobacterium sp. | reverse complement strand
ACACGCAGACGTACTCGAACATCGAAGTGGTCAGCTGGCAGTACGCGTGGAACGAGGACACGCCTGGCGCGGAGATCGCTGGAACGAAGGGCAAGGTGGCTGCGATGCCCGCGGCAGTACAGGAGCGGCTGATCCGCATCTGGGCGAGTCCGCAGGGCGCGCCCAAGTCTGCGCTGGCAGGGACCATGGACACATGGAGGCTGGGCGCCAACCCGGGAACGGTGATCGCCGACGGCGTGATGAAGGCCGGCAACACGTCCCTTTCGTTTGACGCCGCGGGCAAGCCGGTCCTGACCTTCCCGATTCCGGGCGTTGCAGGCGCGACGGGCACTGCAACGCTCGACGCGAAATACATGACCGAGAAGGTCGTGGTCACGCAGGGCGCGACGACAACGGAGTTTACGTACAGCAACTATCAGGACTGGAACAACCCGCTGCACAAGATCGAGGTGTACCACGCCGGTCGATTGACTGAGCGGAAGAACGGTGCGGTCGTTCGCGATCTGACGACGAGTGAAACGGAGACCGGCAATGTGTACGTCGTGGCGCCGGTACCGCCAAGCGTGCAGGAGGCGATGAACGTCACCACGAAGGCGCCGACCATCGTGTGGGCGAGGACGGAGCCTCCGACGAACACGACGGCACCCACACCGCGGATCGGCGGGCATCCTGATATGACGGGCAATTGGGCGGAATTCAATATCGGCTGGATTGGGAACTACGGCAACCGGCGATGCGGTCCCACGCAGGTGGCTTGCAGGCGAGAAACCAACCAGACTGAAGACTTCGCGCTCTACTCACCCTCGCGCTTCGGCATGCTGGGTCGTCCTCTCTACAAGCCGGAGCACTGGGACAAGGTTCAGCAGCTCGACATGTGGACCAACAAGGAAGATCCGGTCATGACCTGCCAGCCGCTGGGGATTCCGCGTCAAGGCCCGCCGCGGCGCATCTTCCAGACGGAGAACGACATCACGTTCCTCTACGGGCAGTTTCCCGATGCGGGTGGCGGATACCCGGAATTCCGTGTGATCCCGGTTGATGGCCGTCAGCACGGCCCGAACGCACAGTACGCGGCCAAGTACTTCGGCGACACGGTTGGGCGCTGGGAGGGCGACGCGCTCGTGCTGGACTCCCTCGGGTTCATCGACACGACATGGATCGGGCGCGGCGGGTACTTCCACACCGACAAGATGCATATCGTCGAGAAGTTCAGGCGCGAGGGCGATGCGATTTTCTACGACCTGACGCTCGAAGACCCGGAGGTGTTAGCGGAACCGCTGGTGTTTCCGACACGGATCCTTCGGCGCAGCACGGGCGCGAACGCGGGCCTCATCGTGGAACGTGGCAACTGCGAGACGGCCTTCGAAACCGAAGCTGTCGCCTCACAGATTCGGCATTAGGAGGCCAGCGTCCGAAAACAGACGACAGAGAACAGGAGACGGACTGCATTCATCACCTGACCTCTGACTTCTGATTTCTGACTTCTTGGTTGAGTGAGAGCTCTTGTCTGCTACGAGGTATAGCCATGACGAACTGGATTTCGCGATTCGTCGTCCTGTGCGCGTTCCTGATGGCGAGTGCACTGGTCTACGCGCATCATTCGCTGGCGGGCGTGTATGAACTAGGCAAAGAGGCAAAAGTCACCGGCGCGTTCAAAGCGTTCCGGCTCGTGAATCCCCACTCGACGATGAAAATCGATGTCAAGAACAAGGATGGCTCGCTCACGGAGTGGACCTTCCTCGGCGGCAGCGTCCAGCAAATCTCGAGGCTCGGTCTCAGAGAGGGTCCGAATGCCCTCAACCCTGGGGAGGAAATCACCGTCACGATCGTGCCGGCCCTCGACGGCAAGAGTCCCGTCGGGCTGCTCTCTGCGATCACTTACAAGGACGGGCACACGGTCCGCTTCCGCTCGCCCGATGAATAGGGCCGAAGGGCCAAGGTGAGAGGCCTCCAGGTCAATCGTTCCAATGGTCGGCACCATGCTCCAGCGGCGATCGAGCGGCACCTGGTAACCTGTATGCCAAGATCGGCGCGCGCGGCCGCGCCGACGCGATCGCGCACCGAACACTAGCGGACGATAGCTCGCTTTGCCATCGTTGAAACCATGTAGGCCGACGCGACGCAAACCTTGTACCTGTAGCAGTCGTTCGATAGTGGAAATCACCCTGCGCTGCAAGTGATTGTAAACACAGGGGAAATTGTGTGGCTGGGAGTCAGGGACGATTTCCGCAACTGGTTGGTTACAGCCGCCTGAACTCGGCTCCCCCGCAAACTCACGCAGCGATGTCGCCTAGATCTCAAGCAGATCCTTGCCGACGATCACGGCACCGCGGAAGTGGCGCCGCGCCGTACCGAGCCACATAGCGTCGGTCACGGCAGGATCGTCGGGGGGTACGAAGTGCGAGAGGACCAGCGTCTTCACGCCAGCGTCCTGTGCGATGCGGCCCGCGTCTTCCGCCGATGTCTGATGCGCGAGGATGCTCGCCTTCAGCGCCGCCGCGTTT
>CAZEMI010000161.1:0-37165 GCA_964513235.1 uncultured Acidobacterium sp. | reverse complement strand
CATGAAAGCCGACATGACGGGCATGAAAGCCGACATGACGGGCATGAAAGCCGACATGACGGGCATGAAAGCCGACATGACGGGCATGAAAGCCGACTTGGAAACAGTCAAGACTGACATGAAGGACGGATTCAACGACTCTAAAGTGCGCGATGAAGAACTGCGGAGCCTGATGAAGTTTGGCCTCGAAGCTCGTGAGGCACTCCGCGAATCCGTCGAGGCACGGTTCGACGCCACGGACCAGAAGCACGATGAGGAAATCGATCTTCTGAAGGAAGTCCTTCGCGCTGTCCGTCCTTCGAGTTAGACGGGACGTTAACCACGAAGGGCACGAAGCAGACGGAGGCGATTCTTTTGAAATGCAAGTGCCGCTTACTGGCACTTGCCATCGAAAGACATTCTTCGTGTTCTTCGTGAGCTTGGTGGTTAGAGTCCGTGACAGTCGACCTCCATGGCCCGCACGACTGGCGCGTCGAATGTTGCGGCAAACCAATCTTCGGGCGAACGCAGTCTGACCGAACGATGTTACCGTCGTCGATATGTTCGGCGCCTTCGACATCGACAGCCTGCAGTTCGAGACGCGGCTTCTCCTCAGGAGAGTCAGGACACTCACCGGCGAGAGCGAGGACGATGCGATTCGTCGTGCGCTGGAGGAGCGTTATCAGCGCTTGACCAGTCCCGCCACAACCGAGCAGCGCTTGCAGCCTTTTGATTCGCTGCAGCCCACACCGCCGGCGCACTCGGGATGAGCGACGCACACCGCCTTCTCGTGGTTTTCTACACTCGGCACGGTGCCAGCACGTGAAACATCAGCGCTCGACTACCCCGCCCTTTCGCCTAACTGCTGCGACAGGCGCGCAATCTCTACCCGCAACGCGGCGATCTCCTTGGTGGTGACGTCCTCGTCCTCGCCGCTGAACCACGACGCGAGAAACCCCGAGAAGGTCCCGAACAACCCCACGCCCGCACTCATCAGCAGCACCGCCACCATGCGGCCCTCGGTGGTGGTCGGATACCGATCGCCGTAGCCAACTGTGGTAATGGTCGTGATCGCCCACCACACCGCGTCTTCGGCGGTCTTGATGTTCCCCTGCGCGCCGGCTTCGAACTGCAGGATCGCGACGCTGGCGAAGGTCAGCAGCGTAATCACGAGGAGGCTCAGCGCCATCACGGTGTTCTGGCCGCGGTTCTGGCGGACCAGCGTGGTCATGATATGCACCGCCCGCAGGCCGCGCAGCACGCGCAGGACCCGCAGGATCCGCGCCGCCCGGCCCCAGCGCGCCATCTCGATCGCCGGAATCGACGACAACAGATCGATCCAGCCCCAGGTTATGAAATAACGCCACCGGTTCTCGGCCCGGTAGAGGCTGAAGAGAAAATCCCCCATGAACACCACGCAGACCAGCAGGTCCGCGTAATCGAGGATCGCCAGCGTCGATGGCGCCGGGTTGGTGGCCTGGAACGCGAGGATGCCCAGCGAATAGATGCACAGCACCAGCATGAACACCTGGTAGCCGGGCGACGCTCCGGAAGCACGAAGAGTGAGTTCGGACATGGCCCGAAATCTTCTCACGGCTGCTGATTCCTTGGAGTCCTTCTGCCTTAGGGGACATGACTCGAATCAGCATTGGCAGAAACTGCGAGGAGCGTCGCGAGGCTGGCGTGCGGATTCTGCGACCTGCCGGGCTCGGCGCTCGAGATTCATGGAGGAATTCGTCGATTTCACGGCGGCATCCGTCTCGCAGCTCGACGTGGCATGCCAGAGATCTCCCGCTTCTACGGAATCGTGATCCGCATGTTCGCTGAAGCCGGCGCAAGTCATCACCGCCCTCATTTCCACGCCATCTACCAGGACTACCCAGCCTCCTTCGCGATTGACACGTTGGAACTACTCGGTGGCGAGCTGCCCGTTGTACAACGGCGCCTCGTCGAAACCTGGGCGGAGACTCACAGGGCCGAATTGCTGAACGATTGGACCCTCTTGCAATCGGGGCTACCTGCGGTCAAGATCGAACCACTGAAGTAGATCCTCATGGCGCAACATCCGATGCATCGCGTCGTCGCTTTTTCAATCGTCGGCCCCCACCAGTTGGAGATCACCTTCGACGACGGCGTCATGCGGCGCATCAACTTCCTCCCCGTGCTCGAGGGAGCACTATTTGGCCCCTTGAAGGATTTGACCCTGTTCAACGCCGTGGCGCTCGATCGGGAAGGGTACACGCTGGTCTGGCCTAACGGCGCCGACTTCGATCCCGCAACGCTGCATGACTGGCCAGAGGTCGAAGCGGAATTTGTCGAAATGGCGCGTTCATGGGCGCGCCGGCAATAGAGCGAAAGCCAGACGGCATCGTGCGCCGTGAGAATTTGGCGCTGGGTCACCGTTTACAACACAGCCAATTAACCGGTGGTGTCGTTGGATGACGAGATCGACGGCGGGACGATCCAGTCACTGCGATTGCGACGCTGATCACGGACGTTAACCACGCAGGGCACCGTGCACACGGAGACATTTTTCTAAAGGCTAGTGCTGCTCAGCGGCATTTGAATTTAGAAAAAAGAAGTTCTCCGTGGGCTTAGTGATCTGCGTGGTTAACGTCCGTGGACACATCACCTCTCCAGCGCGTTGGCGAGGGCCATTCCGACTTGACTGGCGGCCGGCGGATCGAAATTCGCCATCACGATCACGACCCACTCGCCGCGGGCTTCGACAATCGCGTTGATGCCGGGGGCGCCGCCGGCAATGCCCATGTCGGCGTCCGCGCCCGGGAACTTGCCGGCGCGCACCGCCTTCACGTACGTCAGCAGATCGAGCGCCGTGGAATAGCCGCCACCTGCCGCGCTGCCGGTGACACCGTGAAGGGCGATGTTGCTCACGAGGGCTTGGGGACTTGAAATCCTGAGGTCTTGAGGACTTGAGGACTTGAGGGCTTGGGAGGACTGGTTGGTGCCGCGGCGAGTATAGCCCTGCGCGATGTCGGGCTCCGGGCGATCACTACGCGGATAACCGGTGCTCGTCATCTCGGCCCGCGCGAACACGTGCTCGGCGAGGTACTTTTCATACGGCATTCCCGAGACGCGCTCGACGATGGCGCCGAGGGCGATGTAGCAGCCGTTGCAATATTGCTCGCGCTCACCGGGTGCGAAGGCCGGCGGGAGGCTGCTGACGAAGCGGAAGTAGTCCGCGTTGGACGCGAACTGCGACTTGGGCGCGCTGTTGAACTGGGGACCGAAGAAGTCCGACAGTCCGGCGCGATGACCGAGCAGCTGCTCCACCGTGGCCGCACGGCTGGCCGCCTGTGGATAGTCTGGGAAGAACTTCCCGAGCGTGTCCGTCAACGATAGCTTGCCCGCGGCCACCAGCTGCCGAATCGCCACCTGCGTGAACGCCTTGTTGATCGATCCGAGATTGAAGCGGGTGCGGATGGTGTTGGCGACCTTCTTCTCGCGGTCGGCGAGGCCATACGCCTTGAAGAACACGGGCACGCCGTTTCTCGCCACGAGCGCGACGCCCGAAAACGCTTCGTCGGCAGCGAGCTTGGTGAAGTAGCCATCGAGACGACGATCGATTTCGGCGGAGGCCATCGAGCGATCGATCGGCGGCGCCGGATCGCCGCCACCGGCCGCGGCACTTGCCGCCGCGTCCGATCCCAGTCGCAGGTCCTCGATGCGCGGCGGCGAGCCGGCATCGAGCGACAGCAGAATCACGCCATTGGCCTTCGAGCCCTTCACCATCATCCGGAGCGGCGCGTCCGGCCCCTCGCGCCTGACGCCCTCGATGGCCACGGTGCCGAACTGGTCGGCGAGCTGCCGGTAGAGTTGCGCGCGCTGGTCGCGCGACTGCTTCTGCAGCAACGCCGGTGAGAACCGCGCCTGCGCAAACGCCTGCCAGGCGTCTTCGCTGCCGCCGTTCACCGCCTCGAGCAGCGCATCGAACACCGCGCGCACCTCGGGCGGCGGACCGCCGGTTCGAACGACCTGGGCCGAGGGCGCGGCGATCACAACACAGCACACTCCAACGACGGCCCATGGAATCTTTGCGAACAAATTCATGGAACTGTTCTACACCCAGTGCGATGCGACGAGATGCTAAGAAATTGTCAAGTTCTCGTGACGATGGTTAGCGCGCGGCCTTGGGCCGAGACGATGTCTCCCTCCGTAAACTCTCGTCTCGCCGGTCAAAGCTCACTCGGCGCATTAAGCTCTTGGGCCAACTCGCCGGCACTTCTTGGGCTCAAACAGGGCCGACTCTGGCCTACGTTCGCTTTGTCTGTAAGTGATCTGCGTCGGCTCGCTCGAACGTTTACTCCGGGAGACATCGTCTCGTCCTGGCGGCCGCCGGCACGCGCGCGCTCGCAGAGGCGCGACTGGACGCACACCATCAGCTCGAGCGTGAGCGAGCGCGCGTAGCGCGAGCGGGTGTCTCGTGAAGCGAGCTTTCGATCCGCCTCCGCCAAGGCGACGGCGGACAAGCCGAGCCTACCCCTTGAACGCCGAGCGAATGACCCGCCTCAGAATGGAACGGCGGGGGGCGCCGTAGCTCGCTGGACTATGCGCGAGCGAAGGCGGCCCGGCGAGCGGAGACGCTCGCGGAACGAGATGCCCGATCGCGCGAAAGCGCGCGATCCATCGCACCGTTTCCTATTGGTCGCCTAAGGCAACGATCTGTCGCATGGCCGCTTCGGCGCGGCAGGCCAATAAGCAAGTAGAATACGCGGATGGTTTTGACTCCGAATGATGTCGGTGTGCTCGTCGAGCATACCGTTTGGAAGCGCGGCAAGGTAATCGAGATCGTCTCCCCCTACGCCATCATCCACTTTCCGGCGCTGAGCAATTCACCCCAGGGCCCGCAACGCAAGCTTCGCGAAGACGCGTCGCAGCTGACCAAGTCGAGCGTGCAGAGCGACCCCGAGCTGGATGCGGTTGAGACCGGGCCCGCAAAGCCACGCAAAGTCTCGAAGCGGAAGGTGAAGGACATCCAGCATCCGCTCGAGGAAACCATCGCCTGGTTCGAGCAGACCTATCCAGGAAAGTTCGCCGACGAGAAGTTCGTCGACAACGATCTGCGCAACAAGCGCGCCGCGCAGGAAGTGTTCGCCGCCAACTTCGGCGAGGGCCGCGGCGCGGCGATGGTGGACGAGGGCAAGCACGCCGAGATCGCCAGCGCGCTCGACGGCATCTATCGCGCCACCAACATCCTGTCGCCGTTCGAAGTGAAGGCGGTGCACAAGGCGTTCGTGAAGGTCGACGAGTCGGGCACCAAGGTGCTGGGCTTCACGCTGGCGTTCATCTCGAACCCGGGCCTGCCGATGTTCAAAGCGATGGCCGAAGCGGTGAGCCAGCTGCCGGCCGATGGCGGCAAGGTGTTCACGTGGCCGATCGTCACGCTGCTGCCTTTCTTTGCCGACCCGAAGAAGTTCCTGGCGCTGAAGCCCACGAATACCGAATTGATGGCGGCGCGGATGTCGTACGACTTGAAATATGATTCGGCGCCGAACTGGGAAACCTACGATCAGGCACTGCGCATGGCGCAGCAGCTGCTGGCCAAGCTGGCACCGCTCGGCGCGAAGGACATGATCGACGTGCAGGCGTTTATGTGGGCGACGAGGGATCTGACATAAGAACGGCACCGGTCTAAGGTGCGTACGGGTGCGTACGGTGCGTAGGGTGCCTAAGGGGTGGGTGCCGGGTGCCAGTGCCTAAGGGCAGGTGCCGCGGGTGCCAGTTCCGGGTTTACACCATTCAAGTGCATCGAAGGTATAATGGTGTATGGCGCTCAATATCAAGAACGCCGATGTGGAGCGGCTCGTTGAAGAGCTCGCCCGCCTGACCGGCGAGTCGAAAACGGAAGCTATTCGCAAGGCGCTCGACGAGCGGCGTCGGCGCCTGAAAGGCCCCTCGGTCACCGAACGGCGACAACGCGTCGTGCGTTTTCTCAAGCGCGATGTTTGGCCGACGATCCCCAAGAAATTCCTCGGCCGTAGGCCGACCCGCAATGAGGAAGACGAAATCCTCGGCTATGGGCCCGACGGCGTATGACCCTCGATTCCTCGGCCCTGCTGGCCATCTTGTTGTCGGAGTCCGGGTCATTAGACCTGGTTGATCAAATTTTGGACGCTGACGTGGTCCGGGTCGGCACGCCGACCCTTGCCGAAACCGCGATTGTTCTAGGCAGCCGGCGTGGCAAGCCGTCCGCGCGGGAAGTCGAACGCCTCATGGAGGAGCTCGGAGTAACGGTGGTGCCGTTCGGGGCAGCAGAATGGGCGGTGGCAGTCGACGCGTACGATCGGTTCGGCCGGGGCAAGCATGCCGCGCGACTCAACTTCGGGGATTGCCTCGCGTATGCCACCGCAAGAACCGCCGGCGATTCGCTGTTATTCGTCGGAAACGACTTCTCGAAAACCGACATTTCGCGCGCCTGAGGCCCGGATTACGGTATCCTTCGGCACCGTCAGCACCGGCACGAACCCTTAGGCACGTCAGGCACCGTACGCACAGCAGGCACGGACGTCAGGAGGCGCTATGAATCGCCGGGAGTTCCTCATCACCAGCGGGTCGCTGGCCGTTTCAGCAAGAACGTTTTTTGCTCTCGAGCAGTCGGCGACCCGCGCGGGAGTGTTTCCTGCATCTGTGCGCGCCGACTTCCCCTCCGTCTCGCGTGAGACCTACCTGAACTCGGCGGCGATGCATCCGGTTGGCTTGTTCGCGGCCAATGCCATGAAGGGCGTGATCGACCATCGACTGCTTGGACCCGGTGAAGGGCGTGCGGACTTCAACGCCCGCGCGCAGCAAGAGCTGAAGGCGAAGTTCGGCGCGATGATCAACGCCCAGGCCACCGATATTGCCTACATCGCCAACACCTCCGACGGCGAAAACATCGTCGTCTTGGGATTGGATCTCGCCAGACAAAAGGGCTCCAACATTGTCATCGACGAGCTCCACTTCACGACTTCCCTCTACATGTACAAGGAGATCGAGAAGAAAGGCGTGGAGCTGCGCATCGTCAAGCACAAGAATTGGACGATCGATCCGGAAGACATGGCGAAGGCGATCGACAAGAACACCAGGCTGGTTTCGATGGCGCTGGTGTCGAACGTCAACGGCTTCATGCACGACGCCAAGGCGGTGAGCGCGATTGCGCACGCGCGCGGGGCGCTGGTGTTTGCCGACATCATCCAGGCCGTGGGCGCGGTGCCGGTGGACGTCAAGGCGCTCGGAATCGACTTCGCCTCTTCGGGCACCTACAAGTGGCTGATGGGCGAACGCGGCATCGGCTTTCTGTATGTCCGCGAAGACCTGCAGGGCACGGTGCTGCCGACGACGCGCTATGGGCATCGGCAGGTGTCGAACTTCAACCGCGCGCAATTGACGTGGAAGCCGATGCCCGGCGCGGCGCGATACGAGACCGGCGGCATTCCAGTTGTGCTCGCCGCCGGCGTGAACGCCGGCATCGACTACGTCAACAAGTGCGGCCTCACCAACATCCGCACGCACGCCAAGCAACTGACCGATCGCCTGCAGAACGAACTGCCGCCGCTCGGCTACAAGCCGCTCACGCCTCGCGAGACGGAGACGCCGATCGTGGCGTTCGAAGTGAAAGACGCGCCGGCGACTTCGAAGATGCTGCAGGCAGGCAAGGTCGTGGGCACCGTGATCGGCAACGAGAATCGCATCCGCCTCGCCGTGTCGGTGTTCAACACCCACGAAGACATCGATCGTGTCGTGGCAGTGTTGGGCGGGAAAGCAAGCTCAATTTAAGTACGCAACTTTTGCGATATTGCGTTAAACGAGCGGACGATGCGAGGATTGCGGGTCATGAATCCGGAATTCGAAGAACTCGCTGAGCGCCTGTCGAAAGCAGTAGCGAAACAACTGGGTGCTGTTGAGCAACGGCTTACTGCTCGTGTCGATCACGCCGAGGAGGAATTGAAACGTCACTCCAAGGCGCACATGGAAAGCCTGAAGGAAGCAGTGAAGCTCGCCGCCGAAGGTCACGGCGCAACGCTTGAAGGTATCGATCGCAGCCTGAAGGAACTCACCGTTAAGTGGGACACGAAGATCACCGTTCACGACCTCGTTCTTTCAAATCACGCGAAGCGGCTTGAGAATCTCGAGCAGCGCAGTTAGACTCTCCGCCCTATTTCACTCCACGTCCATCTTTGGTCGATCGCCGTTTGCATCGACGATGGTAGGGTCGTCGCATGGCTCGATCATCAACGTCGATTAGCGGTCTGCGTCAACAGCTTCGCGCTTTGAAGAATCGTGTCACCTGGCTGGAGCGCGCCATCAAGCCCGCCAAAAAGCCCATCTTTCCTGACGTGAATCGCGCTCGTGACCACGCCGAAGAAGAGGCGCGCCATGAGGCGCTTATGGAGTACTACCGAAAGTGGAATATTGAGTTTTACAAGCGCAATCCGGATTGGCTGGCGAGGGAAAGAGCTGAGGAGCGTAAGCGGAATGAGTTCCTGCGCTCCCGTGGGTTGAAGCCCGAGCCAAGCAGCATTCCGGCGGAGGTGCGGCCGGAGAAAGGCTGATCATGCGGATCGCAGCCATCAGTGATCAACACGGCTTTCTTCCTGATATCCCGCAGTGCGATCTCCTGATCATCGCGGGCGACGTGTGTCCTGATGGGTTCGGACGGCACGTCGCTGCCGAAACACCGAAGCTTCAGCAGGACTGGTTCAACCGCGAAGTGCGGCCGTGGCTGGCGCGGTCGCCCGCCACGCACAAGGTGCTGACCTGGGGCAATCACGACTGGTGCGGCGGAGCCTGCGACTTTTCGGCGGACGCGCCTCCGGCCGGGCGCACCACCGCGCTGCAGATCGTGATCGATCAGACAACCGATGTGTCAGTGGGCGATCAGAAGATCACGCTCTGGGCGAGCCCGTGGTCGAACCAATTCGGCTACTGGTCATTCATGCGCCGGCCTGAAGCGCTCGCCGGGGTCTACCGCGCGATTCCCGAAGGCATCGACGTCCTGGTCTCCCATCAGCCGCCGTTCGGCTACGGCGACGAAGTTCCGGACTTTCGAAGTGGCCGGGCGAGTCACCAGGGAAGCCGTGAGTTATTGGAGGCTATCGATCGCGTCAAGCCGAAGGTGCTGATCTGCGGGCACATTCACGAGGGCCATGGCCAGTTCGAGCGCAATGGCACCAGGATCTTCAACGTCAGCGTCGTCGACGAGAACTATCAGCTCCTTCACGGGGCGACACAGTTTGACGTCTGACGATCGGAACCGTTCCACCGCTGAGGTAGACTCACTGCGTGCGGCTGAAGGCCCTCGCGGTCGTTGTCCTTCTCGGGCTAGGCGGGGTTGCGCCTTTGGGCCAGCAGCCCGCGGACCGCGTCGGCGCGGTGGAAGACGAAATCCTCGTCAAATTCCGCCCGCAAGCTGACGACGCCCGTCGCGACGCGGCGCTCGAGAGCGTCGGCGGCAGGCGCATCAAACGATTCAAGGACCTCGACATCGATCACGTCCGCATCCCGCGCGGCCGGCGCGCGCAGGATGCCGTGGCGGCGATTCGCGCGAATGCGGATGTCGTGGCCGCGCAGCCGAACTACCTGCGTAGCATCACCTCGCCGCCGCCACCGAACGATTTCTTCTGGATCAATGACACGGCGAACGGGTTTTGGGCACTAAAGCATATTCAGACCGACCTGGTCTGGTCGACCTACACCACCGGCAGCAGCTCGATCGTTATCGCCGACATCGACACCGGCGTGAAGTACACACATCCCGACCTCGCCGCCAACATGTGGATCAATCCCGGCGAGATCGCGGGGAATGGCGTTGATGACGATGTGAATGGGTACGTCGATGATGTCCACGGTATCAACGTGCTGGGCACGGCTCTGACCGAGGGCAACCCGATGGACGACAACGGCCACGGCACGCACACCGCGGGCACGTTCGGCGCCGTCGGCAACAACCATATCGGCACAGGCACCGGTGAAGGTACAGCGACCGTCGGCGTCAACTGGAACGCGAAGATCCTCGCCTGTAAATTTCTCGACGCGAACGGCAACGGCTCCGACGCCGGCGCCATCGAGTGCTTCAACTACATCACCGCGATGAAGAACCGCGGCATCAACATTCGCGTCAGTAACAACAGCTGGGGCGGGTATCGCAATACTTCGCTCCCTTTTCCACAGCTCCTGAAAGATGCCGTGGATGCGGCGGGCAACGCCGGCATCATCAACATCTTTGCGGCCGGCAACGGCGGCGCGGACTTCATCGGCGACAACATCGACGTCATGCCGCACGATCCGGCGAGCTTCGATTCACCAAGCATCGTCTCGGTGGCATCCTCGGACCAGGCGGATGCGCGTGCCGCCTCCAGTAATTTCGGGGCGGTGTCGGTGGATCTCGCCGCACCCGGCGTGCAAATCCTGAGCACCTGGCGCGGCGCCAACACCAACCAGATCTGCACGAGCAACTGCGCCTACGCGAGGATCAGCGGCACGAGCATGGCCACGCCGCACGTGGCCGGCGTCGCGGCGCTGTTGGTGGCGCAATCACCGTCTTTGCCCGTATCCGGCATCAAGGCGCTGCTGCTCGACAACGTGACGCCGCTCGCACCCTGGTCGGGGGTGGTCGCCACCGGCGGCCGGCTCAACGCCTTCAACGCGGCAACCGCGCTCAACGTGAATCCGCTGCCAACCGTCTCGATCACCAGCCCGCTGGTGGGCGCCGAATTCACCGCGCCGGCGGATGTCGCGATCACCGCAAACGCCACCGACAGCGTGTCGGTGACCGCGGTTGAATTCTTCGCCAACGGCGTGCCGCTGGGCAGCGATTCAACACCGCCCTATTCGATTACCGCCACCGCGATGGCGGCCGGCAACTACAACCTCACCGCGAAGGCCACCGACAACCTCGGCGGGTTTTCGATCTCCGCGCCGGTGCCGATCGAGGTGAACCCGCCGGCTCCCAGCGAGGCGGCGATCACCCAAACGGTGACGAGCGGCGGCCTGCGCTTGCAGCAGCTCCAGAACGCCGACGGCGGCTGGTATTTCCGCGCCACCGACACCGGCTGCGGCGCCAATGCGTTCGCGGGCGGATCCTGCGACAACATCATCGGCGTCACCGGCCTCGGGCTGTTGAGCGCGTATCAGCGTACCAACGATCCGGCGGTGCTTGCCGATGCCGTGCGAGCCGGTGAACTGCTCCAGTCGATCCACGACGCCGCACCGACGTGGCAGCCGTTCAGCCAGGACCTCGAGTTCCTGCACGCGCTGTCTGATGCCGGCGCCGGTGCGCAATACGCCACGCTGGCGTCAACGTGGTTCACGACGGTTACCACCTCGCATCCCGTGGCGGCGGACCGCGTCGAGTGGCAGTTCACCCACCGCCAATCGCTCGCGGTGTGGGACCTGGCGTCGCTGATTCGATCGGCGAAAGCCGCCAATCGGGCCGACTACGCCACTGCGCTCGCCAACGGCATCATCGCGCGTGAGTCCGAGTGGAAGGTGGGATTCCCCCATTCGCTGATCGGCCTGGGATCGCTGCTGTGGGCGATTCACGACCTGCCCGGGTTCGACGCCCAGATCGCCGACTATCGGACGTTGCTGCTGGCCGCGCAGCATCCGGAAGGCACCTGGGGTGGCAATCTGCAGATCACCGCGTACGTGGCGCTGGGTCTCGGCGCGGTCGGCGGATCTGGAACCGCCGGCGCCATCCAGGATGCGGTTGAATTTTTCATGGCCAACCAGCTGCCGAACTCCGGCTGGCCATTCGCGATCGCCGGCGGCCTGCCAGGCGCGGAGTTCGCGATGCTGGATTCCGAGATCGTTCGCGCCATCGACCTGCCCTACGGCACCGGGTCCGGGTCGAGCGTCACGGTGACCCCGGCACAACTGGCGGCGGTGACGTTTGAGACGGTGTCGGCGGCCGGCATGACGTCTGTGGTCGCGACTGCCGCCACATCAGACGCGCGCGTGCCGAACGGCTACACGCTCGTCGACGGCTTGACGTATGAAGTGGCGACCACCGCCGAGGTCAAAGGCGAGACCGTGATGTGCGTCTCGGTTCCGTGGCATGCGCTCGATGGACACTTCGATCGGCTGCGGCTCATGCAGCCCCGCCACAAGAAGCTTGTCGATCAGACGATCATGAAGGGCGCTTTCGCCCCCGACGCGGCGGCGAAGCGGCTGTGCGGCGAACTTTCTTTGGCGGAGCCGGTTTGGATCGCGATGCGGGACCGGCACTGAGGTTCGGCGTGCGCTCAGGCTTCGCTGGCGCGCGCCGTCGCGCCGGAGCCTTGGCGGAGGCGGATCTCCAAGCTAACGTCACCGCCTCGCCCACCATCTCCTCGTCAGCCTTCGCCAGGACGATCATCGTCGCACCCTGACGTCCCCACGCGCCGGCCGCCGGCACGAACACTTCAGGCGCCCGCTTCATGCATTCGAACTGCTCGTCCGGCGTGAGCGACGCCATGCCGCGCGTTTCGTCTTCGGTCAGCGTGGCGAAGATCTTTCCGTTGGCGGCGCGGAAATCGGGATGGCCCATGTGGCTGCCTTCGACAGCGCCTGGCATGCCGAGCGCGATGCGGCGAAATTGTTTTGCGGTCATTGGCCGTGAATAGGCGGATGCTCCTTACTTCTTCTTCCGTGTAATAACCACGAGCTCGCTGCCGCCGAGAGCGGTCTTGCCCACCGTCAAGTCGATCGCCTGGTAACCCGCGTCGGCCAGCTCCTTGAGCTCCTTCTCCAGCGTCGAGGTCTTGCTGGTGGCGACCAGCTTGTATTCGAAACGCTCGGTGGGCGCAGTGCCGCTCTTTTCAACGATCGCCGCTGTCTCCTTGCCGCCGAACATGCTCTCGAACACCGTCTGGCCGACCGCGAAGAAGCCCGCGTCGGCGGCTTCCTGCAGTTCTTTCTGCAGCGTCGACGTCTTCGACGTCGCCAGCAGGCGATAGCCGTACGTGCCGGTCTCGCCTTGGCGCTTCTCCATCAACACGACCACTTCCTTGCCGCCGATGGCGGTTTCGCCGCCCATCACGGCTACGAAGCGATAGCCGGCCTCACCCGCTTCCTGCATTTCCTTCTGCATCGTCGAAGTCTTGCTGGTCGCGAGGATCTTATAGGTGTTGACCTGGGCGAACGCGGGTGCCGAAACGGCCGTGCAGAGCGCGAGCGCGAGAAATAGTCTCGTCAAGAAAGTCCTCCGGTTGATTGTGGCTGGCTCAGCTATTGTAACCGCGCCACAGGGAGGCGAGCACGCGCAGAAGGCCGGCGCCGCTGGCGATCCACACAAAACCCCAGACAATCACCTGCGCCGTGTGGCCATACAGTGCACTTCCGAAACCGAAGAGCGAGGCATACACAAAAGTGCATCCGAGGACCCAGCCGAGAAGCTGCGTAGAGATACTGTCAGGCGACGGCCCAACTCCGGCCTGGGCGGCAATCGGTCGCCAGCCAGGACCGGCGGGACGAATCAGGCGATAGAAGCTGACGAGCGTGGCCTCGCTTTCCGGACGCGTCGCGAGCGTCGTGGTCATCCACGCGACCGTGGTCGCGAACACCGTCACCAGCAACGCCGTGTTCGGCGGAAACACGCTGCCCATCCTGCCGGCCACGAAGAAGCCGATCGCCACGACGAACGAGACCGCCATCGCGGCAATCTCGCTCCACGCATTGATGCGCCACCAGTACCAGCGCAGCAGGTAGAGCAATCCCGACCCTGCGCCGATCGACAGCAGCAACTCGAACCCGGTCCGCGCGGTTTGCAGCAGGAACGTCATGCCCGCGGCCAGCACCATCAACAGTGCCGTCACCACGCGGCCCATCATCACGTAGTGACGTTCGTCGGCATCCGATCGAATGAAGCGGCGATAGAGATCGTGCACGAGATAGGAGGTGCCCCAGTTGAGGTGCGTGGAGATGGTCGAGACGTAGGCGGCGAGCAGGCCCGCCACCATCAGGCCGAGCAGACCCGGCGGCAGGAACACCAGCATCGCCGGATACGCCATGTCGTGGCCGACGAGCGATCGATCCACATACGGAAACGCGCGCGCGATGTCGTCGAGCTCCGGGTAGACAAGCATCGACGACAGCGCCACCAGGATCCACGGCCATGGACGCAATGAGTAGTGCGCCACGTTGAAGAACAGCGTGCCGCCAAGCGCGTCTTTCTCGCTCCGGGCCGCGAGGATGCGCTGCGCGATGTAGCTGCCGCCGCCGGGCTCGGAGCCCGGATACCACACCGACCACCACGAGATGGTCAGCGGCAGAATCAACACCGACACGGTCAGCGGCCAGTTGCCGAAATCCGGCAGCAGCTGCAGCGTCGACGGCGGGATCTGCGCCATCAATCCCGACAGCCCGCCGACCTGCGGCTGCTGGAGGGCGAAGTAGGCGGCCGCGATCGATGCGGTCATCGCGATCGCAAACTGGAATATATCGGTGACGAGCACACCCCACAAACCAGCGATGGATGCGAACGCGACGTTGATCACCGCGCACACCGCGAGCGTTTGCCACATCGGCCAGCCAAGCAGCACGTTGGCAATCTTCGCGGCGGCGAGGTTCACCGTGGCCATGATCACGATGTTGAAGAACAACCCGAGATAGACGGCTCGAAAGGCGCGCACCGTGGCGGCCGGCGTGCCCGAGTAGCGAATCTCGTAGAACTCGAGATCGGTGAGGACACCCGAGCGGCGCCACATGCGCGCGTAGAAAAACACCGTGCTCATGCCGGTGAGCAGGAACGCCCACCACACCCAGTTGTTGGCCACGCCGTTCTCGCGAACCAGGTTGGTCACAAGATTCGGAGTGTCGGTGCTGAAAGTGGTGGCCACCATGGAGCCACCGATCAGCCACCACGGTGCCGCGCGTCCGGACGTGAAGAATTCTGTTGTGCTCGAGCCGGCGCGCCGCATCAGGTAAATCGCGGGCGCGAAGGAAAGCGTGAGGGAGATGGCGACGATAACCCAGTCGAGGGTCGTCAGCTGCACGTCAAGGTTTGTAACACGAAAAAGGGAACCTGCTTCCCTTTCGCGAATCGCTTACGGGCCGCGTAAGTCGCTGCCTCGAGAGTGGGGGGCGATAGCCCTAAGGCAAACTTCGAAGAAACGACACACCTCGGATCAATAATTCCTCCCTATGCTTGCATCACCCTGGAAGTTTTTGCGATCCCTGTTGTGCCTGCTTGCCCTGAGCGTCGTGCCCGCTGCAGCGCAACCCACCGAGCTCTTCATTTCCGAATACATCGAAGGCAGCTCGATCAATAAAGCGATCGAGATCTATAACGGCACCGGCGCCGCCGTGAATCTCGCTGCCGATGTCTACAACATTCAGATGTTCTTCAACGGCAACCCATCGGCGGGGTTGACGATCGACCTTACGGGGACCGTCGCTGACGGCGATGTCTTCGTGCTGGCGCACTCGGCGGCCGTGGCCGAGATCCTGGCGCAGGCCGATCAAACCAGCGGCGCCGGCTGGTTCAACGGTGACGATGCGGTGGTGTTGCGCAAGGGCGCGACGATCATCGATTCGATCGGACAAGCCGGCTTCGATCCTGGAAGCCAATGGGGATCTGGCCTGACCTCCACGGCTGACAACACGTTGCGGCGCAAAGGCACCGTGATCGCAGGCGACACCACTCGCGACGATGTATTCGATCCATCGGTTGAATGGGATGGCTTCGCCACCGACACGTTCGATGGGCTGGGCGCATACACCATCACTCCACCGCCGCCACCGCCACCGCCGCCGACGCTCCTCGAGATCCACGAGATCCAGGGCAGCGGCAGCGCCTCCCCGTATGTCGGCCAACGGGTCGAGACGCTGGACAACATCGTCACCGCGAAGACGAGCAACGGTTTCTTCATGCAGACGCCGGCGGCACGGATCGATGCGTCGGACACCACGTCCGAAGGCATCTTCGTCTTCACTGGTGCGGCGCCGGCGGTGCAGGTCGGCGACCAGGTAGACGTGGTCGGTGCGGTTGCCGAGTTCTTCGACCTGACGGAAATCGCGAATAGCCCAACGGTCATCGTTGACTCGTCAGGCCATGCTCGGCCTGCACCGGTGTGGTTCGGTCCGTCCGTGCCCTCACTCAATCCGCCAGGCGACCTCGAACGGTTCGAGGGCATGCTCGTTCGCGTCGAGAACGCGCTGGTGACGGGACCGACCGATGCGTTCGGCGATACGGCCGTCGTGGCCGGCGCCACGCGCGCGTTCCGCGAGCCGGGCATCGAGTATCCGGGCGTGCCCGGATATCCGACGACGTGGGACGGCAATCCCGAAATCTTCGAGATCGATCCCAACGCCGCGGGACTGTTGGCCGCATCGTTCGTGGCAGGCGCGATTATCGACGTTGCCGAAGGGCCGCTCAGTTTCGCGTTCGGGGACTACCAGATCTGGCCGACGATGCTCACGCCTGGCGCGCAGCCAGATGTGCTGCGTCCGGTGCGCGCGCGCGTGGCCGGCGAGCTGACCGTCGGCAGCCAGAACATGCTGCGGCTCTTCGATACCACGAACGATCCTGGCGTGTCGGATCCGGTGGTATTGCCGGAGGAATTCGAGAGCCGCATCGCGAAAGCGTCGCTCTACATTCGCACCGTGCTCGGGTCGCCGGACGTGGTGGTGCTCGAAGAAGTGGAGAACCTCGGCGTCGCCAACGCGCTGGCGTCGCGACTGGCGACCGACGATCCGGGGACCTCATACACGGCCTACCTGATGGAAGGCCACGACGTGGGCGGCATCGACATCGGCATGCTCGTTCGCAGCGCGATCGCCGTGTCGTCGGTCACGCAGCTCGGGCACCTGGAGGAGTTCGAGTTCGACGGCAATACCAGCTTCCTCCACGACCGGCCGCCGCTGGTGCTGCAGGGCAACTACGTCGGCAACGACGCACCGTTCCCCGTCACCGTGATCGGCGTTCACAATCGATCGCTGAGCGGCATCGAAGGCAATGACGGCGCACGCGTCCGGGCGAAGCGGCTGGCCCAGGCGCTGAGCATCGCCAGGTACGTGCAGACCATCCAGGAGTCCGAGCCGAATCGGCGACTCGTCCTGACCGGCGACTTCAACGCGTTCCAATTCAGCGACGGCTACGTCGACGCGCTTGGTGTCATTACCGGTAACCTCGATCCTGCCGGCGCGATCCTGGAGGGACCAGATGAGGTCGACCCGAATCTAATCAATCAGGTCAACACGCTGTTACCCGCGGAACAGTATTCGTATGTGTTCGAAGGCAGCGCGCAGGTGCTCGATCACACGCTGACCACGGCAAACCTGCAGCCGTTCGTTCGCGGCTTCGAATACTCGCGCGGCAACGCGGATGCGCCCGCGTCATCGCGGAATGATCCCTCGACGCCGCTCGCACTATCGGATCACGACGGCGCGGTGTTGTTCGTGATGACCGACCGGGACGCCGACGGCCTCGCCGACGACGCCGACAGCTGCCCGGCCAGCTCGAAGACGGTGGTGATGGTCGGCGCATGCACGACCGGCGTGCCGGATCAGATCTTGATCGACGGCTGCTCGATCACCGACTCGATTGCGGCGATGGCCGCCGCCAGCGCGAACCACGGCGCGTTCGTCAGCCAAACCACGCACTGGCTGAACGAGCTGCGCAAGAATGGCGTGATCGACAACGAACAGCGCGGCGAGATCGTCAGCTGCGCAGCGCGGGCAAACGCGCCCTAGGGACTTGGGTCCGTTTATCGCGTGAGCGCCTGATAGACAAGCGGCTGGAATGCAGCGGCAACTCTTGACCCCGGGTACCGCTGCACGAGCACTATCGCGATGAGGCGCTCCTTCGGATCGACCCAGAACTCCGTGCCATAAATGCCGACCCATCCGTAGCGTCCGTTCGAACCGAGCGCTGCGGTGGCGGCAAAGTCGGTGACGACGCGGAAGCCGAGTCCGAATCCCGTACCCGCAGGCAGCAGGCCGCTGGGTTGCAGATCGGTCGTGTGACTTACCGTCATCAACTCGATGCTCTTCGGGCTGAGCACGTGCGCGCCGCCGAAGGAGCCGCCGTTGAGGAGCATTTGCGCGAAGCGCGCGTAGTCCGATGCGGTGGAGACAAGACCGGCTCCGCCTGAGAAATAGGTCTTTGCCTTGTACGAAGCGATCGGCGAGAACACGGCGTTGCCGAATGATTCGGGATCCTTCATCGGCCGAAGGCCGCCGGCGCCATCCGACGAGTACACAGTGGCAAGCCGCGGCCACTTCGACTCGGGCACGACGAAGTCCGTGTCGGTCATCTTCAGCGGCTTGAAGATGCGCTCGCGCAGAAAGACGTCGAACGGCTGGCCTGACGCCACTTCCACCACACGGCCCAGCACATCCGCCGACAGCGAGTAATTGAACGCCGCGCCCGGGTGTGCGATCAATGGTTCCGCGGCGAGTTTGTCGATCCCCTCCGCCAGCGTCATCGGCGTCGTCGTGAAACCGTCCGTGACGCCGCTCTTGCGATAACTCGCCCCAACCGGACCACCGTTCAGGAAGGCGTAGCTGATGCCGGACCGATGCGTCAGCAGGTCGCGGATGGTGATCGCGCGGCGCGCCGGCACCGGCTTGTCGGATCCCTGCTCGAGGACCTGCTGGCTCTTGAAGGCCGGAATGAACTTCGAAACGGGATCGGTGAGAAACAGCTTGCCCTCTTCGTACAGCATCATCACCGCGACGCTGGTGACAGGCTTGGTCATCGACATGATCCGGAAGATCGTGTCGGTGCGCATCGGCGTCTTGCTGTCCTTGTCCTGGAAGCCGGTGGCGTGGATGTCCACCATGCGACCTTCGCGCGTGATCAGCGTGACGATGCCGGCGGCTTCGTTGCGATCGACGAAGCCTTTCATGCCGTCGTGCAGCCGTTGCAGCCGCTCGGCCGAGACACCAACCGCGGATGGCGCGAGTGATGGCTGCGGCGCGGCGGTCTGCTGCGCCGTTGCGGCGAAGCCCGCGAGGACGACGAGGACGAGCGTGCGGAGCAGGGTCGGCACCATAGTGGGCCGTTTTAGCACATCCGCGGCTTGACCAACTTGACCAACTCCCGCGACGATGGTAGCGTCGTCGTCATGACGCTCAATCTGTACGACGCGAAGACGCAGCTCTCGTCGCTGGTGGAAATGGCGGCCGCCGGAGAAGAGATCATCATCGCCAAGAACGGTAAGCCGATGGCGAAGCTGGTGGCGTTCAAGAGCGCGATCAAGCGGAAGCCCGGACGCCTCAAAGGCAAGATCTGGATGTCGCCGGACTTCGACGCGCCGATGACGAAAGAAGAGCTGGCGGCATTTGAATGGAGTGCGAAAGACGACGAACTGTTTTGAAGCTGTTGCTCGATACTCACGTCGTTCTGTGGTGGGTGGATGACGACCGTCGCCTCGGCCGGGAGGCCCGACGCGCGATCGCGACGGCCGACTTCGTGTGGGTGAGCGCTGCCTCGGGGTGGGAAGTGGCGACCAAAGTGTCAAAGCGCCATCTGCGCGTTGCAGAGCCGCTGCAGGTAACAGTTGCTGCCGACAGCTTTACCGAGCTGCCATTCACGCTGCGGCATGCCGAGGAGCTGCAGCGCCTGCCTTTCCATCACCGCGATCCATTTGATCGCATCCTGGTGGCGCAGGCGCGCGTTGAGGGCGCGACGATCGTGACCCACGATCGCGACCTCGAGCCGTACGGCGTGCCGATGATATGGACGTGACGGGCTGACAAACGTACGTAGGGGCGGGTCTTCCGTGTCCCGCCTCTACGTACTTCCTAGCGTGCCACCCAGGGCGCGCGAATCAGCAACTTCGGATCGGCGCCCATCTTCGGCACGAACTTCTGCGTGCGCCCGTATTGGTTGTCGCCGCCGTAGAGGTTGCCGGCCGAGTCCACCGAGAACGTGTGAACCTCGAGATACCCGTCGGGCAGGTCGGGCGGCACGTGCCAGGTGTATTGCCGCTCGCCCTTGAAGTTCAACTTCACGAAACGCAGCGGCTTCAAGTCCGTCATCCACACCGCGTCGTCATTGACGACGAGATCGAGCGGCAGTGAGAAGCCGGGCCATGCCTCCACAAATTCCATCCGCTTCGGGTCCGAGGTGGTTCGGAACACGTTGATGCGGCCGCCCGATCGATCGAGCGCGAAGATGCGGCCTTCGGGGCCCACGGCCACCGCGTGCACGCCGCTGAACTGGCCGGGCCCTTTGCCCGAGCCGCCGAACTCGCCGAGATAGTTCGCGTCGCGATCCATGATCATCACGCGATGGTTGTCGAGGCCGTCGGCGATGAGGATGCGCCCGTCGGGAAGGAACGCCACATCCTGCGGGCGCGCGAAATGCGTGGCGTCCGCGCCGGGCACATGCTTCTCGCCGAGCGTCTTCAGCAGCCGCTTGCCGTCGTTCGAGAGCACGTAAATCTGGTGGAAGGTTTCGTTGATCACCCAGACGCGGCGATCGCGATCGTAGGGGCTGATGCGGATGCGATGCGGCCCGGGCCCGCTCGAGCCCGCGCAGAGGTGATCCCACTGGGTCCAGCGCTCTTTCACCTTGCCGCTGCGATCGAGCGTGTAGAGGCAGTTTTTCCACACGCGGCGATCCGCGAGCGTGAGGACGTTCATGCCAATCGAACCAGCAAAGCCGGCATAATTCGGCGGCACCGGATCGGGCAGGCGGAACTCGCCTCGCTGCGCAATGAAAATGCGATCGGGTGATGCCGCGAACACACCGGAGTTGCCGCCGAACGCAAAGCCAGGTTCCGCAAACGGCTGGTGCCAGCCGCGGACCACGTCGTAGGGCGATGGGCCGACAGGCCCTTCGGGCACGGCCTGCGCGCTGATGAAGGGTGACAAGAGCCACAGCACCAGGGCGGCGGCCACGAATGCGAGTCGGCGCTTCATGTCCATTCGCCTCCACCCTAGCGTCATGGCCGCATGCCCGCAACAAGTTTCGGGTCCAACCGCCATGTGAGCTGAGGTCCAGCGGCAAGCCAGAGCGATCCGTGAGCGACGAGCACCGCGCCGCCACCTTCGCCGCTGAATCGTTGCGCCACTTTGTTGATTCGCGGGTCGATCCGCACCAGCGGCACGCCTGGCGCGCTGATCCACACCGACCCTTCACCCGCGGCAATCTCTCCCGCCCCAACGTCCTTGCCGACGTCAATCGTCGCGACCACCTTATTGGTGGCGGCATCGACTCGCGTCACCGAGCCATTACCGCGATTCAGCGTCCACACCGCGCCGTCGGCAGCGGTCAGCCGTCCGGGATTCGGCCCGACCTCGATCGTCTCGACGATCTCGTTGTTGTGCGGGTTGATGCGCGTCAGGTACTTGCCGCTGCCGCTGGTCACCCAGAGTGCGTCGCCGGCAAGAACGGCGGACGCTGCGCCGGCCGCGACGTGGATCTCGGCGACGGCGGCGTTGGTGTCGGGATCAAGCCGCGACACGATGCCTTGGCGATCGGTGACGACCCAGATGCTGCCGACGCCGGCGGCGATGCGCCCGTCCGGATCGGCCACGGCGATTGCGGCGTTCGCCGAGACCTTCAAATCGGACGGGGTGATGCGGGCAATGATGCGATCACCACACGCCGGCACCCAGACGCTCGAGAAGGCCACGGCGAGCGACGCACACGGTGTGGCGCCGACCGCGATCGGCGCGCTGATGCGGTTGTCCTTCGCTTCGATCCTGACGACGGTGCCGGCGGTCCGATCGGGGATCCAGATGGCGTCGTCCGAGGCGGCCGCGCCCGGCGCCAGCGCGATGGCCAGGGTGGCGTCGGTTTTCAGATTTGAAAGTGGAATTTGGCCGACGGCTGGCGGGCGGGACTGAAGTCCCGCCCCTACGTTCGGTGTGAAGGCCTGGGCCAATCCGAACACCACGAAAACTCCTTGCCGAATCATGCGATGGCATCATACTTAATCGCCGATGCGGTCATGGCAGCGCGCCGCGCGCATTCCACATCTTCTATGGGTGTTGTCCGCTCTCCTGCTGGCCGGCACGGGCCTGCGGGCGGGCCAGGCACAGCCGCAAGACGCACGCCCGGCGACACCACAAGAGGCCGCGACGTTCTTCGAAACCCGGATCAGGCCGCTGCTCGCCGCCAATTGCCAAGCCTGCCATGGTGAATCGGCGAATGCTGGATTGCGCGTCGATTCGCGCGAGGGATTGCTGCGCGGCGGTGAAACGGGACCGGCGATCGTGCCGGGCGACCCCGAGAAGAGCACCCTGCTAAAGGCCGTGCAGCACGCGGAGGGTTTTCCGCGGATGCCGCGGGGCCGCGCGAAGTTGTCGGCGGCCGACATCGAGGCGCTGGCCGAGTGGATCAAGGGTGGCGCGGTGTGGCCATCGGCGAGTGCCGAGCCGGCGCCGGCCGTGTCGCACGAGCGCGTGATCACCGCCGAGCAGCGCGCATTCTGGGCATTCCGTCCGCTCGCCACGCCCGCGCCGCCAACGGTACGGCGCGGCGACTGGCCGCACACCGACATCGATCGGTTGATCCTCGCGCGCCTGGAACAGGATGGGCTGTTGCCGGTCGGTCCGGCCGACAAGCTCACGCTGCTGCGTCGCGCCACGTTTGATCTCACCGGCCTGCCACCATCGCCCGACGAGATTGACGCCTTTCTGAAGGATCCATCGCCCGGCGCGTACCAGACAGCGATCGATCGCCTGCTCGCGTCACCGCAGTACGGCGAAGCCTGGGGGCGCATCTGGCTGGACGTGGCACGGTATGGCGAAGACGATTACCGGAGCCTCGACCCGATGGGCCGCGGGTTCAATCCCTACCCCAACGCGCATCTGTATCGTGATTGGGTGATCCGCGCGTTCAACGACGACCTCCCGTACGATCAGTTCGTCACGGCACAGCTCGCCGCCGACCTGCTCGACGAGCCGGCGCGCCTTCGGCACCTGCCGGCGCTGGGGTTCCTCGGCCTGGGCCCGTGGTACTACGACAACGGCGCGGTGGAGATCATGCGCGCCGACGAGCGTCACGACCGCGTCGATGCCGTCACGCGCGGCATGCTCGGCCTCACGGTGGGCTGCGCGCGCTGCCACGATCACAAGTACGACCCGATTCCAACCAAGGATTACTACTCGCTGGCCGGCGTATTCCTCAACACCGAGTACCACGAGTACCCGCTCGCGCCCAAAGCCATCGTCGAGGACCATAAAGCGCGCGAAGAGGCACTCGATCAGAAGCGTGAGATGCTGCGCGAATACACCAACACCGAAGGGCAGCAGCTCGCAGGCACGCTGGCGTTTCAGGCGGCGAAGTACATGCAGGCGGCGTGGCAGGTGACCGGCGAGCCGAAGAAGGACAAGGCCGAGGTGATCGAGAAGGAGAAGCTCGACTACGAGCTCTTCGATCGCTGGCTGGCATTTCTCCAGCGCACGCCGATCTACTATCCGCACTTGAAGGACTGGCAGGCGATGATCGCGAGCGGCGGCACGGCGAAGGAAGCCGAGCAGCTCGCCACCACGTTCCAGCAGCTGATTGTGAGCGTGCTGCTCGAGGAGCGCGAGCTCAAGAAACAGAACGACATCATCAGGGCGCAAGCGCTGCCCTCGACCAAGCCGAAGAAGCCGGCCAACAAACCCAACGAGTTCAAGACCAACGACGACTTCTGTCCTGGCTGCGGCCTCGAGCTGCGCAGCATGACGAAGGATCGCGTAGCGCTCTATCGCGATGTCTTCATCGTGAACCTCGAAGACGACACGTTCGTGCCCGGCCGGGAGCCGAAGCCGGGCCTGCTCCGCTTCCGCGGCTGGGGCCTCGAACAGCGGCTGGGTGCCGATCGCCGCACCCTGATCGAGACCCTGCGCAAGGATATCGAGTCGGCAGCGAAGGCGCTCGAACCCAAGTACGCGTACGTGCACGGCGTGCGTGACATCGAGAAGCCGGTCGATCTCCAGGTGCATCTGCGCGGCAACCCGCTGCGGCTTGGCGACACGGTGCCGCGGGGTTTCCCGTCGGTGCTGAGCCCCGCCGACCGCGTGACGTTCTCGAAAGGGAGCGGCCGACTCGAGCTCGCGCGGGCCATCGCCGCACAACCGCTGGCCCTGCGCGTGATCGTCAATCGCGTGTGGAAGGGTCACTTCGGTACCGGCCTGGTCAACACGCCGAGCAACTTCGGTATCAACGGCGAGCGACCGAGCCATCCCGAGCTGCTCGATCATCTCGCCAACGTCTTTGCCGCCAATGGCCTGTCGATCAAAGCCTTGCACCGCGAGATCATGCGCAGCGCGGTGTACCAGTTGAGCGGCGATCAGCAGCCGGCCGCCTTCGCCAAGGATGCCGGCAACCGTCTCTACTGGCGCGCGACACGGCGGCGCCTCAGCGCCGAGCAGATTCGTGATTCGGTGCTGATGGTCTCGGGTGCGCTCGATGCGCGCCTCGGCGGACCGTCGGTGGCGCTGACGCCGCTCGCGAATCGGCGGACCGTGTACGGCAAGGTGAGCCGCTACAAGCTGGATGAGTTCCTGCAGCTGTTCGACTTCCCAAGTCCAAGCCAGTCTGCCGAACAACGCTTCGCGACCACCGTGCCATTGCAGCGCCTGTTCTTCATGAACAGCGACTTCATGCAGCAGCACGCGGAGCGCCTGGCGGAAGGAGTGGCCGACTTACCGGACGATACGGCACGTATCGAAAGGGTGTATCGCCTGCTCTTCGGACGCGCCCCAACGGCGGATGAGTTGAAGGCCGCGAGTGCGTTCCTGCAGGCGGAGGCATTGAAGCAGTACGACGATCGCAAGGCCGAGGCCAAGACCGCGCCGGCGATGACCAAGCCCGAGGCGGCACCGGAGCGAGATGCGGACACGGCGGCAACCGACGAACCGGCGCCTCCCGCGGATGGCATGATGGCCGGCGTCTCACCCGGCGTGAAGACCGCCGAGGACGAGAAGAAGAAGATGCTGCCGGTGACGACGTTCGGCCGCTACATCAAAGTGCTGTTGAGCTCGAACGAGTTCCTGTTTGTGAGCTGACATGTCGCATCGATCGCTCCCGCCCGTGACACGCCGCGAAGCGCTCTGCCGTATGGGCAGCGGCTTCGGCATGATGGCGTTTGCCGGCCTGGTGTCGCAATCGCTCTCGGCGGCGTCGGAGCAGCGCCCGAAAGCGGTGGGGCGGGCCAAACACGTCATCTTCCTGTTCATGAACGGCGGGCTGTCGCAAGTCGACAGCTTCGACCCGAAACCGATGCTGACCAAGTATCACGGCCAGCCGCTACCGGGCGGCACGGTCGCGACCGAGCGTAAGACGGGCACCTTGATGAGGTCGCCGTTCGCGTTCACGCGCTATGGCAAGAGCGGCCTCGAAGTGAGCGAGCTGTTCCCGCACGTCGGCGCCTGCGCCGACGACATCTGCGTGATCCGCTCGATGACCACCGACATCCCGAACCACGAGCCCTCGATGCTGATGATGAATACCGGCCACATCCAGGTCGGACGTCCCTCGCTCGGCTCCTGGCTCACCTACGGCCTCGGCTCGGAGAACAGGAACCTGCCCGGCTACGTCGTGCTGTGTCCCGATGTACCGACCACGGTGGGGCCGCCGCTCTGGAACAGTTCCTTCCTGCCCGCCGTGCACCAGGGCACCTTCATTCCCAGCAAGACCGAGCATCCCGAGCAGATCATCGGCAAGGACTTCGATCCGAAGAAACTCGTCTCCTTCATTCACAACCAGTCGTTCACGCTGCCCGAGCAGCGGCGCGAGATCGACCTGCTGACCGCGCTCGATCGGATCCAGCGCGGATCGGCGCCGGCCGATTCGCAGCTCGAAGCCGCGATCGGATCGATGGAGACGGCGTACCGCATGCAGACGGAAGCGCCGGACGTGTTTGACATCCGCAAGGAGAGCCAGGCGACGCTGGAGCTGTACGGGCCCGGCAGCACCGCGCGCGGCTGCCTGATGGCGGTGCGCCTGGTCGAGCGTGGCGTGCGCATGGTGCAGGTCTACTATGCCAAGGGTGATCCGTGGGACGCGCACTCCGACATCCAGCAGCACCGCAAGAACGCGAAAGACTCCGACCGGCCGTTCGCGGCCGTGATCAAGGACCTGAAATCACGTGGCCTCTTCGACGACACCCTGGTGGTCTGCGGTTCGGAGTTCGGCCGCACGCCGGTGGTGGAAGTCGGCGGCATGGCCACCGCCCAGAGCGGACGCGATCACAACCCGTTCGGCTTCAGCATGTGGCTCGCCGGCGCAGGCGTGAAAGGCGGGATCACCTACGGCGCAACGGACGACTTCGGGTTCAAGGCGATCGAAAAGCCGGTGCACGTGCACGATCTCCACGCCACCATCCTGCACCTGATGGGCATCGACCACACGAAGCTGACCTACAACTTCAGCGGACGGGACTTCCGGCTGACGGACGTGTCGGGCACGGTGCTGCACGAAATACTGACGTAGAGATCCTGAGATCCTGAGGGCTTGAGGGCTTGAGAGATTTTCAGGGCGTCGCGCAGGCGCTGTTGCCGGGGGCATCCGTCGCGCACACGCGGAAGGGCGCGTCGGCCGGGACATCAGCGGGCCAGTCGGCACGCCACAAGTACTCGCCATACCAACGCATCGGGATCGCCCGCGGACCTGACGCGCTCGGCCACTCGACGACGACGCGCTGCCATTCAAAAGGCAGCGTCGGGCTCTTGCGATCGTGGACGCGGGCCACCACGATCCGCCGGCCGGCGCCGGCGTCACGCGCGCCAACCATCGTGATCGACGGTGGGGCCGTGTCTGGCGCGACGCCGCGGCCGAAAAAGACACGCTCGTCGATGGCCTTGGGGTGCTCGCCTTGCCCCTGCACTACATCCATGCGGCCGTCCGCATCAAGGTCGGCGAGCGCCAGGCCGAGCGTGCCTGGCGTCGGCGCGCCGTCGAACACATCGAGGCTGACCTGCAGCCGTCCTTTCCCATCGTTAACCAGCAGTCGATCGGGTCCACTGAGCGACCCCACCACGAAGTCGGCATCCCCGTCGGAATCGACGTCGAGAAACGCCGCCATGTTGTCGTCTTCGCCGACGTTGGCGGCCTCGGGCCACCACGCCGGCGTCGCATCGCGAAAGCGGCCCTTGCCGTCGTTACGGAACACGTGCTCGCGCCGGCTCGAGGAGTTTTCCGCAACAATCTCGCCGTCGTTCAACGTGACGAGGTCGAGAAAGCCGTCGCCGTCGAGATCCATCGCCTCGAACTCGTAGTTGTTGGTGTACTGAGGCAGCGCTCTCCCATCGTCGGTGAAGTGGCCGGTGCCGTCGTTGCGGAACAGCGAACCGCCCGGGCAGCGTTTGCACGACACCAACACGTCGAGGTCGGCATCGTTGTCGACATCGGTCAGCTCGAGGTCCCACGAAAAACGGATCTTTACGGCGGGCAGCCGCGCGGCCGTTGCGTCCGTGAAGCGGCCGGTGCCGTCGTTCAGCCACAGGTGGGTCAGGCCGCCATCGTTGGTCATGTTGTGGCCAGGACCCCAGTCGGCCAGCACGAGGTCGAGGTCGCCGTCACCATCCGCATCGCCGGCTTCGAGATCGCCGACGCTCAGCAGCAGCTGCGGCAAGTGCGTGCGCGTGACTTCTGTGAACGAGCCCTTTCCAGTACCCAGGTACAAGCGGCTTTGTCTCTGGTAGGTCGTGCCAACGACGATGTCGGTGAGCCCGTCGCCGTTCAGATCGCGCGCCTTGATGACGCGCGCGAGATCGGGCTCGGGACCGAGGACTCGCCCGGTGACCTCCATGAATCGCGCGCCCGCGCCGTTGTTGAAGAACACCTGGCTTGGCTCCGGCGCGCCGGGCGCCGAGTAGTCCCCGCCGTTGGCAAACAGCAGATCGGGCCGGCCATCGTCGTTGAGGTCGGCGATCTCAACCTTGTTGGTCCAGTGCTTCGTGACGCCGATCGTGACGGCGGTGGCGTCGACCCATAAAAGTTGGGGCACCTGCCGCTCGCGTGTCAGGGCCGGAGAAACGACGCCGATCGCAAGCAGGATCGCCGCGGCGACGACCGTCGCGGCCCGTCCGTGCCCAGCCAGCGTCACAGCGTCCAGATCTCTTTGAACGCGCGGTGGAAGTTACCGCCGATCACCTTTTCAATCAGCTCCGTCGAGTACTTGCGCTGGCGCAAGCCGCGCACCACGCCTTCGAGGCGGCGCGGGTGATTGAGCTCGGGGATGAAAAGCGGCCGTGATTCTTCCGGCGCGGAAATGCCTCGCTTCGCCCGGGCGTCGACGAACGACTTGGCCTCGCGCAGGTACTCGGGCGTTTCCTCGATCGGCGTGGTGCTCAAGTCACTGCCGATCCCGACATGATCGGCGCCGCACACCTTGACGGCGTGATCGATCTGCCGCATCAGCATCTCGATGGTCGGCGCACCGGGGCCGGGGCCGATGAACGGCATGAAGTAGATGCCGACCACGCCGCCCTTGTCGGCCATGGCCTTGAGCTCGCGGTCTTCCTTGCTGCGCGGATGGCGAAACACTTCGCGGCAGCCGCTATGCGTGATGAGCGGCGGCTTGGCCGAGGCCGCGATGCCGTCGGCAGTGGTCTGCGTGCCGCAGTGGCTCAGATCGACGGCGATGCCGAGCGTGTTCATGCGCTCCACCACTTGCCTTCCGAACGCGCTCAGTCCCGCATTGCCGGCCTCGAGACAGCCGTCGCCCACCAGGTTGCGATCGTTGTAAGTGAGCTGGATGATGCGGATGCCGAGGCGATAGAACAGCTCGAGCCGCGAGATGTCGCGGTCGATCATGTCAGTGTTCTGGAAGCCGAGCATCAGGCCCAGCGTCTTGTCCTGCTTCGCCTTGGCGATATCCGAGTGGCGCCGGACGATGGAGAGGAGTGTCGGATCGCGATCGGCTTCGCCCTGCCACAGCGCGATGTTGCGAACCGAGCCTTCGAAGTCGGCGCTGACGGTGACGTTGATCGCGGTGATGCCCGAGGCCGCGATCGCGTCGCGCTGTTTTTGCGACAACGGCCCGCGCGGCGGCCACGACACGTTCATCGAGCCGGGATTGGCGAGCGCGTCGATGACGATCGACCGGCTGTACAGGCCGGCCACGTCGTCTTGGGTAACGGACGCGTCGGCGCGGATTGCAGCGGCGATCGGGGCGGCGCCCAACACCGCGCCAAACTCACGCCTCGTCATGGTCGATGCACGAACGCTCATCACGCCTCCTTCAGCCACACGCTACTTTGTGGCGGCCAACCGCAGGTCGACGGAAGCGACGGTCCTCTCCCACGTCATGATCAGCTTCGCGGTGTTCGCGGTCACATTCGCGAAGGCGATGGTGAATTGCTCGAGCGAGTCGGCGCGCGAGGCGACGGTCATCGGCACCCGGAGGATGTCGTACTTGGCGTTGTAGTTGGTGGCGCCCGAGAGCCGGACCTTGTCGTTTGGATCGAATTTGGGTTGCACTTCCTGGGTGTTGAGCACCAGCGTCCACTGGTTCGGCTTGAGATCGACAAACACGTTGTAGACGCCGGGCGCGATGGTCTTGTCGCCGATCTGCAGCGGCGCTTGCGTGGTGAGCCGGGTGGTGTCGTTCGCGCCGGCGCGCCAGATGGCCGCGTCGCCGGTCACCATCTTGCCGTAGCCGGCGCCGGTGCCGAAGATCGGGGTGCGGCCGCGCAGCAGCGGGCGGCTGTAGTCAACGACCACCCACTTGCCGTCGACATACCGTTGGCCGCCTTCGGCGGTTTTCTCCCAGCGGCCACCCAACTGGGCGGCGGCCTGCCCGGGCGGTGACGCCACCAGCTTCACTTCGGGAACGGCCTGGGCCGACAGTAGCGCGGTCGTGGCCGCACCCAGCGCGACCATGGAAAAGACTGAGCGGACATTCATAAGGTTCTCCTCGAACAGCAAAGGCCCATTATGCTGCGAGCACGACGCCGATGAAACCGACGATCGAGACGAGCAGCGCGCCGGGAACCGCAAAACGCAGCCAGCGGCCGAACGGGACGCCGGCCGCGAACAGGATCGCATCGCGCGCCGTAGCCGGCTCGGGCCGCGCTTCGCCATCCGGCGCCGGCGTCCGCACATCGTCGCGGCTGGTCATGGCCACCGTCCAGGCAATCCAGATCGTCACGGCCGCGATGAGCAGGCCGGCGCGCAGGAGCGGCTGGCTCAACGCCGGCATCCCGGCATGGCGAAGCGCAATGCCGATGGCAGCATACCGCCAAGCTCATCCGTAAGTTCCGCGATTTTCCTGCTGGATCGACGAAGGCCAGCGGCCGAAACTGGACATAAAAGGAGACTGGTCATAAAATATGACCATGAAGCAGATTCCGGCGGCCAAGTTCAAGGAAAGCTGCCTGGCGCTCCTCGACGAGGTCGACGCCGAGGGCATCGTGATTACCAAACACGGGAAGCCGGTGGCCAAGCTCATCCCGTACGAGACCGACTCCTCCGCGCTGATCGGCGCGCTGTCGGCAAAGGTCCGCATCTCGGGCGATCTGCTCTCCACCGGCGCGGCGTGGGATGCTGAATCTTGATACGCATATCCTGTTGTACGCCGTCGCCGGCTCGCTGAAAGCGCGCGAGCGGGCGCTGCTGGCGTCGCAGCGATGGAGCATGTCGGCGATCGTGCTGTGGGAAACCGCGAAGCTGGCGCAGTTGGGACGCGTGGCGATCGATCTCGCCGATCCTGAGGTCGTTCGCGTGCTGGCGCGCATCCAGGTGTGGCCCATTACGCGTGAGATCGCGCTGGCGAGCACGCAATTGGACGTTCAGGGCGACCCGGCCGACGAGCTGATCGCGGCGACGAGCCTGATCCACAACGTGCCGCTGTTGACGCGCGATCGCGCGCTGCTCCGCTCCAAGCAGATCCCGCTGGCGCGCTGAACCGGCCCCGCAGCCCTATAATCTCAGCCGTTGCCTCCTGGCCCAGGAAGCCGAACCGGCGGGTATGAGATCACGTCTGCGCTTGGTGCCGGCGGAATGAGAGCGGTGCCTGCGAACACACCGTGCTCATACGCGGGATCGTGATCGTTGGTGGCTTGCGCCAGGTCGAACCACAGGTCCCACGCCGCATCGAGCTCTTCGGGCGTCATCTCGCTGAGATTGCGGTCGTCGTCACTGAGCATCTGCATCGTCTCGCTCCAACGGATGTTGCGGCAGCAGGCGCTCCGCGGCCTCGATCAGGCGAAGGTGTGCTTCGTCGATGGGCAACTCGGCCAGGCTTTGTGATCGACAGTAATCGAGAAACGGAGTTGCAGCCGCCTCGTATCGTTCCACACGGGCCCGATCCCTTTGCTGTTGATCGTCGATTTCCTCGGCCAGCGCGATGACCATGGCGCGACGGTCGGCCCGCGCGGCCGCGGCGGCCACGCCGGGCCTGGTCTTGGGTGGGCCGATCGCGGCTGAGAGCGCCAGCAGCCGGTCCGGGTCCGTCGTCAGCTCGATCTCGCGCTGCGGTGGCAACAGCGCGGCTAATGGGCCGATGACGGCGTAGTCCTTTGCCCGCTGCGTCTGTTTCATCCGAATCAGGGACTCGACGTCGACCACGAGCGGTTGCCCGGCGGGCGGTGGCGCGAAGGTGGCCTCGATCATCTCGGGGGGCACACGGGGCGGCCGGCTGACGAAGTCGCACCGCACGCGCCGCCGGCGATCGTCGAAGAATTCGAAATGGCTCGACCAGCCGCCCTGGAGCCAGCGCACATCGAGTGGCGCCGACAGACGATAGCGCGCGCCATGCGCCCGCAGGATCGAACGAACGCGATCGCACGCGTCCGCCGTCTCCCGAATCACCCAGTCGCCATCCTTGCTCATGATGGCGATCCGGTAGAACACGACGGCCTGGCCGGAGGCCAGGGCGGCGGTGGGATGGTGTTGATTGAAGGCCGCGGTCAGATCGAAATACACGTTGGCCATCTGCGGTCAGTATAGCCAGCGGCGGCGTGGATCCGGCAATTGACGACCAGTCAGCCTATAATCGCGCCGGGCCCCGCCTTGCCGCTGACACCTGGAACGCGCATCGGCGCCTATGACATCACCGCGGCGATCGGCGGTCGCGCCGTAGCCCAACGAGGCTCGCGATGATCGGCCAGACGATTGGTCCCTACACCGTGCTTGCGAAGTTGGGGGAAGGCGGAATGGGCGAGGTGTATCGCGCGCGCGATTCGAAGTTGAAGCGCGACGTGGCGATCAAGGTGCTGCCCGAAGACGTCGCCAACGATCCGGAACGCCTCGCGAGATTTCAACGCGAGGCGGAAGTGCTCGCCTCGCTGAATCACCCGCATATCGCGCACGTGTATGGCTTCGAAAATCCGCCTGACCACCTCCGCCAAGGCGTCGGTGGTCAAGAAGGCGGACACCACACGGTTGCCCTGGTGATGGAGCTCGTCGAGGGTGAGGACCTCGCGCCACGCATCGCCCGCGGTCCGATTCCCGTCGATGAGGCGCTGCCAATCGCACAACAGATTGCGGAAGCACTCGAAGCGGCACACGAAGCCGGGATTGTTCACCGCGATCTGAAGCCGGCGAATGTCAAGGTTCGGCCAGACGGCACGGTCAAGGTGCTGGACTTCGGATTGGCAAAAGCTCTGGAACGTTCGGAGGGCGACGGCTTCAGCCGTCGCCAGACTGATGTGGCCAACTCTCCGACCATCACCTCCCCGGCAATGACCGCGCACGGAATGATCCTCGGCACCGCCGCCTACATGTCGCCCGAGCAGGCCAAGGGCAAGCCCGTGGACAAACGCGCGGATGTGTGGGCGTTCGGATGCCTCCTCTACGAAATGCTCGCCGGCAAGAAAGCGTTCGACGGTGAGGACGTCACCGACACGCTGACCGCGGTGATGCGCGACGCGCCGGACTGGAGCGCGCTGCCGTTCGAAACGCCGCCAGCCATTCGCACGCTCCTGCGCCGCTGCATCGAAAAGGATCCCCGCAAGCGCGCCCCGCACATGGCGATCGCGCGCATGGAGATCGACGATGCGATGACGTCGACCGGCGAGTTGGTCCACGGGCACACGCACGAGCGGCCCCGCGTGAACACGCGAACCGTGGCGGCGGTCGCGGTCGTGGCGGGCTCGATCGCGCTGATCGGCGGCTGGGCGCTGGGTCGATCGGCGGCACCGCAGCCGGCGGCGCCGATCCGGTTCCAGTTCGACGGCCCGCTCGGCGCCGAGTACAGCCAGCGCGTCACCGCGTTTCTGGCCGTGGCGCCAGACGGACAACGCGTGGCCTATATCGGACAACCGCGCGGCCGGGCCGGCCACCTGTGGGTGCATTCATTCAACGACGGCTCGGCACGTGAGTTCGAGAACACCGCCGGTGTCACGACGTTGTTCTGGTCGCCAGACAGCAAGTACATCGCATTCCAAACGCCAGGCCAGTTGAAACGTCTTGACGTGACGTCGGGTACGGTGCAGGTGATCGCCGCCACGGGTAACGGTGCCAATGGGACATGGGCCACCGACGGCACCATCCTGTTCGCTGACGTCACCATCAAGCGCGTCCCGGCGAGCGGCGGCCAGCCGGAATCGGTGACGACGATCGACACCACGAAGGGCGACCGGCGTCACGCGCGGCCGTCATTCCTGCCCGATGGCCGCCGGTTCGTGTTCACGGCCATGAACGCGGAGTTGGCCAGGTCGACGTTGCAGCTGGGCGAGCTCGGCTCGACCACGACGCGGGTGCTCGACGAGATCGCGTCTGGCGCCGACTACGTCAACCCGGGCTATCTGGTGTTTGCTCGTGACGCGAAATTGATGGCGCGCCCGTTTGACGCCACGGGGGGTCAGTGGACCGGCGACGCGATCGTCATCGCCGATGCCGTCCGGACCGTGTCACTCGGCGCCGCGGCGTTTTCGGCGTCGATCGACGGTGTGATCGCGTATGACAGCTCGAACCTGTTCGGCCAGGATGTCAATCTCGAGTGGGTGGCGCGCGATGGGCGACCGACTGGAACCGTCGCGCAGCTTCCCGGCGGCCATTCGATGGCGCTTGCCGTCGACGACACGTCGGTGGCCCTCGAAACCAGCAGCGGCTCGACCGGTAATGCGGTGTGGATCCACGACGGCGCGCGCGGGACGCGCACACGATTGACATTCGAACCAGGCGCCCAGGGGCATCCGGTGTGGTCGCCGGAAGGCCGGCGCCTGGTCTACTTCGACGGCCAGCCCGGATCGATGACCCGTTTGCTGATCAAAGTCGTCAACGGCACGCGCGACGCCGAGCCGCTGCTCGGTGCGAACGACCAGACGCCGACCTCGAAGCAGCCCACCGACTGGTCACGCGACGGGCGCTACATCGTCTACGAAGAGCAGTCGCTCGGCAGGGGCTTCGAATTGAAGTATGTCGACCTGAACGGCGACCGTACGCCTAAGGTCGCCGTCAGTACGCCGTTCAGTGAGCGGCTCGGCCAGCTGTCGCCAGACGGCAGGCTGATCGCGTTCGAATCGAACGAGACCGGCGAACCGCAGATCTACGTGGCGACTTTTCCCGACGCATCGATGCGGTGGACGATTTCGAGTCGAGGCGGCGTGAAGCCACGATGGTCCTACAACGGCCGCGAGCTGGTGTTCCTGGATCTGGACGGGATGCTGCAAAGCGCGGCTATCAATTTGAGCGGCGGCTTCCGCGCCGGTGTGCCGGCGCCGCTCTTTCCTCTGAACGCTGTCGATACGGACGGCTACAACTACGCCATCGCACGGAACGCCACGCGATTCCTGGTGATGCGGCCGTCGCAAAAAGGACCGCCGGCGCGCGTCAACGTGATCATCAACTGGCCGGCTACCGTCGTGGGTTCGCGATGATCGGTCAGGCTTCGACGCTGACCACGCTCATCACGTCTTCGACCGTCGCCTGCCCATTGGTGAGCAGCAACGCCGCATAACGTTTCAGGTCGACCATCCCCTGTTCGACTGCCACGGCGTGGATCTCCTCCGCCCGGGCGCCGGTACCGACCATCGCCCGCAGTCGTGCGTTCATGCGCATCACTTCGTAGATGCCCACTCTCCCCTTGACGCCTTTGCCGCCGCACCTCGCGCATCCCACCGCGCGGTAGAGAGTGGCGCCTGGCGGGAGATCGAAGTAGCGAATGGTGTTGGCGTCGGCGGGCATGGGCGCCTTGCACTGCTGACACAAACGCCGGGCGAGCCGCTGCGCGATTACGCCAATGGTTGACGCGGACACGAGGAAGGGCTCGATCCCCATCTCGTGCAGCCGGGTGAACGCCACCGCCGCACTGTTGGTATGGAGGGTGGTGAAGACGAGATGCCCGGTCAGCGCGGCTTCCACGGCGGTGTGCGCCGTTTCCTTGTCGCGCGTCTCGCCGACGAGGAGCACGTCAGGGTCCTGGCGCAGAAACGCGCGCAGCACCTTTGCGAACGTCAAGCCGATGTCCGACGCCACCTGGATCTGCGTGACCCCTGGCAGGTCGTACTCCACCGGATCTTCGGCCGTGGAGATGTTGACCCCGGGATCGTTAATTTCCGCCAGCGCCGAATACAGTGTTGTCGTCTTGCCGGATCCGGTCGGCCCGGTGACGTAGATGATGCCGTACGGCTGCTGGATCATCTCCCGCACCATCGCCAGCACCGGGGCGTGGGTGATCAAGGTGTCGAGGCCGAGAGCGGTGTTCGACTTGTCGAGGAGGCGCATGCAGACCTTCTCGCCCCACTTGCCCGGCACCGTCGACACCCGGAAGTCAATCGGCTTGCCCTCCATGGTCACGCTGATGCGGCCGTCTTGCGGCAGCCGCTTTTCAGCGATGTCGAGCCGGCTCAGGATCTTGAACCGCGAGATGACGCCAAGCTGCACACGCTTCGGCAGCTTCTGCACCACCTGCAGCACGCCGTCGACGCGGAAACGGACGGTGACGTCGCCTTCCATCGGCTCGACGTGAATGTCACTGGCGCCCTGCTTGATGGCCAGGCCCAGGATCGAATTCACCACGCGGATGATCGGCGCGTCTTCAGATGCGCTCATCAGATCCTGCTTGGTGTCGGCGGTCACGACGTCGCTGTCTGCCGCCAATTGCAGCTCACGGATCAGATCCGCCTGTAACAAATCGACCGCCAGCTCCGGCGCCGGCTTCGCGTCCTTGGCCGGCCGTGCCTGCGTGGCGTCGGTCTTCGCCACCAGTTGCGGATACGTCGTCGACATGAATCGCTTGAAGTCGTCTTCGGTGACGATCGCCGGCTCGATCATCACGCCCTTGATCGCCCGCCGGACATCGTCGAATGCCACCAGGTTGTTGGGATTGGTCATGGCCAGCGTGAGCCGGTTGTTGGCGAACGAAATCGGCACGACGTGGTGGGCGTTGATCAGGGCCTGGGGCAGCAGCGCCACGACGCGCGGGTCGATCTGGACCTTCGCAAGGTTGACGAAGTCGACGCCGGCACGGCGGTTGGCCTCGACCAGGCGTTCGGCGAGCATCCGCGTCAGCGCGCTGGCCAGCTCGGGATGGGCCACCAGCGCCTGTTCGAAGTCGGCGTGCTCGAGCACGGCACAGGTCGTGTCCTCGAGCGCCAGCACCGACGCCGTGCGCGGCTGGCCGGTGAGCAGCGCCATTTCTCCGAACATTTGTCCGGCCCCGAGCTCGGCGAGAACGAAGTCCACGCCGGAATCCGCGTCCCGCCGGCGGACCGCCACACGGCCCGACAGAATGAAGTACGCCGCACCGTCGCTGGTGCCCTCTCGCACAATCAGCGATTGCGGCAGGAAGTCGCGGCGCCGCGTGCGGCGCTCGAGGTGCGCGCAGGCCTCGGCCGGCAAGGCGCTGAAGAATGGAACCTGATGCAGGAATGATGGGGTGGCTGGGTTCATCGAGGGTGGAGGGATCATAGCGCGACACCATGGTCGCCAAATCCGATTACCATGGCGCCCATGGTTAGACGCCTTCTGTCACTCGTTGTCATTGCCTCGGCGATCGCGCTGGCGCCCCAGGCGGGTCTTCCACCTTCGCGCTTCGCGCTTCGGTGGACAGGGACCAGCCTCTACGCATCCACCTTCCCGCAAAGCGCTACGGTGGACAAGCAGGCGGCGACGTTACGAAGCAGCGATCTCTCCGGGCTGCGATTGCGCGGCATCGGGCCCGCCACCATGTCGGGCCGCTTCGTCGACATGGACGTCGTCGAATCCAACCCCTACATCATGTACGTGGCGTCATCCACCGGCGGGATGTACCGCACGATGGATAACGGCGTGACGTGGGCGCCGGTGTTCGAGCGCGAAGGCACGCACTCGATCGGCGACGTCGCCATCTATCAGCCCGACCCCAACATCATCTGGGTCGGCACCGGCGAGCGC
>CAZEMI010000160.1:0-20134 GCA_964513235.1 uncultured Acidobacterium sp. | reverse complement strand
GACCTGGCGCTTCGGGATGCCGACTTGCGCGAGCGCCGCGTCAATCTCGCGGCCGCCGCCGTGCACCACGACCAGCCGGTGCTTCTTCGCCGAGCTCGCAATCGCTCGTCCGATGGCCTTCAACTTGTCTTTCGTCTCGATCAGCTCGCCACCCAGCTTCACCACCGCGAGGCGTTTCACAGCAGCCCAGCCTGCTGATCGAGGCCGTACATCACGTTGAAGTTCTGAATCGCCTGTCCCGCCGCGCCCTTCACGAGGTTGTCGAGCACGCTGACCACGAACACGCGGCCGGTCGCGTCATCGACCTTCCAGCCGAGGTCGCAGAAATTCGTGTGCGCCACGTGCTTGATCTCGGGCAGCGTGTCTCCCGTCAATCGCACGAACGGCGCGTCCTGGTACGCGGCCTCGAACGCTGCCGTCACTGCCGCCGCCGTCGTGCCCGGCACGAGCCGCGCGTACAGGCTCGACAGGATGCCGCGGTCGAGCGGCACCAGGTGCGGCACGAACGTCACGGACTGGCCCAGCGCCTGTTCGATCTCCGGCGTATGGCGATGGCCGAACGGGTTGTACGCGGCCACGCTGCCGTGGTTCTCCGAAAAATGCGTGCGATCGGTCGCCGCCTTGCCCGCACCGGAGATGCCGGACTTGGCGTCGATCACGATGTCGGCGCCGGGCTTCAGCAGCCCCGCGCGCTGCAGCGGCAACAGCCCCAGCAACGACGCCGTCGGATAGCAGCCCGGGTTCGAAACCAGCTTCGCGCGCCGAATCGCCTCGAGCTCGAATTCCGTCAACCCGTACGCCACGCCGTCGGGCAGGGTGGTGGTGGCCGGATACCACTTCGCGCGCGCGGCGGCGTCACGCAGCCTGAACGCACCCGACAGGTCGATCACGCGCAGGCCCGAGGCGAGCAATACCGGCGCGAGCTCCGCGGAGGCCGCTTCCGGCAGCGCGAGAAACACGGCGTCGGCCGCGAACGCCGCGGCGTTCAGCGGCACGACGGTGCCGTCCCAAATCCTGGCGAGCGCCGGCAGGCGCCGCGGCGTGCTCGTGGCTTGTGAACCGGTGGCGACCGTGATGGTCACGTTGGGATGGCGCGCCAAGAGGCGGATCAATTCCTGCCCCGCGAAACCGCTCGCGCCCGCCACGGCGACGCGGACCAACTGCGTGGTCTTCCGCTGGTCGCCCTGCGTGTGGTTCACCGTCTGTGTCGTCATCCCAGCTTCCAAATGTCGATTAGGTGCCAGACCCCGCATTTCAACATTTGTCACACCTTCGTCAGCTGCCCAATTTGCGGCAATGTTGAAAAGCGGGGTCTGGCACCTAATCAACATCGCCCGCAAAAGTATGCGGGCAGAGGAATAGTTATACATGCATAATATCTGGTCGTCAACAGAAAAACGCATGTAAACAATGATTTCTTGTGTATACTGATTCACTTGGACGTATAACTATGAAGAACCGGCGGCAATCCGCCATTCTCGAAGTCGTCGAGCAGGAGGCCGTCCGCAGCCAGGAACAACTGCGGCAGCGGCTGGCCTCGCGTGGCTTTGACGTGACGCAGGCCACGCTCTCCCGCGACGTCAAGGAGCTGGGCTTGCTGAAACGCTCCTCCGACGGCGCGTATCAGCCGGCCGGCGCCGAGGCGGCGCCGACACCGACCACGATGGGCGCGCTCGCCAGAGCGCTCGCCGAGTACCTCGTCAACCTCGAGCCGGTGCAGCAACTGGTGGTGCTCAAGACCGGCCCGGGACAGGCGCAGCTGCTCGCAGTGGCGATCGACCGCGCCCGCCTGGAAGAGGTCGCCGGCACGCTTGCCGGCGACGACACGATTTTGATCATCGCCCGCGACGCCAAGAACGCACAGCAGGTGGTGAAGAGGCTGAGGGACCTCGCACGTTGAAAAAAACCGTTGTGCTGGCATATTCCGGCGGCGCCCGCTCGTCGGCCGCCGCCAGGTGGCTGGCCGAGCACCATGACGCCGACGTCGTGACCGTGACGCTCGACCTCGGCCAGGACGGCGAGCTCGCCGAGATCCGCGACAATGCCATGACCGGTGGCGCCGTGCGCGCGCACGTGCTCGACCAGCGCGAAGCGTTTGCGCGCCAGATTGTGCTGCCGTCGCTCAAGGCCGGCGCCCTCTCGGATTCGCGCTATCCGATGGCCACCGCGCTCAGCCGGCCGCTGATCGCGCAGTCGCTCGCGGAGATCGCGAGCATTGAAAAAGCCACGCACGTTTCTCACGGCGCCAGCGGCCGCGATCGCCGCCGCCTCTCGCAGCCGCTCGCGACGCTCAATCCGGCGCTGGTCGAGATCGCCTGCGGCGAGGAAGCCGGTTTTCTCGAGCTGCTCGCCGCGCGCGCGCCTCGCGATAATCGCGTCGACGACAACTTGTGGGGCCGTACCATCGGGCGCCGGGGCGACGACGGCGCGGCGGAGCCCGAAGAGTCGGTGTTCAAGACGACGCGCCGTCTCGACGCGACGCCGAATATGCCGGCCCACGTCGAGCTCACGTTCGAGCGCGGCGCCGCCACCGGCATCAATGGCGTGACGCTGCCGTTGGTGGAGCTGATCGAGAGCCTGAAGACCATTGCCGGCGAGCACGGCGTGGGCCGCCTCGACCGCATCAAGGTGCGCGCCGACGGCACGCGCTCGCGCGCGTTCTACGAAGCACCGGCGGCGGTGGTGCTGCACCTCGCGCACGCGGAGTTGTGGCGCTACGTCTCGTCGGAATCGCAGCAGCGCTTCGACACCGCCGTGTCGCTCGCCTACGTCGAGGCCATCGATCGCGGTGAATGGTTCGATCCGCTCCGCGGCGGGATCGACGCGTATATCAACGCCACGTCAGAGCAGATGACCGGCACCATTCGCGTGCGCCTCTTCAAAGGCGCGGCGCAGGTCGTGGGACGCTCGATCCGCAAACCGAAATCCGAGATCTGACATGTCAAAGCCTCTTTGGTCTGGACGATTTGATTCCGCGCCGGATCCGGCCGCGTTTGATTTCGGCGTCTCGTTTCCGTTCGACCGCCGCCTCTTCGAAGACGATGTGACCGGCAGCCTCGCGTGGGCCGAAGCCCTGGCGCGTGCCGGCGTGCTCGACGCGAAGGACGCCAGGGCGATCGCCGACGGGTTGGCGGCCATCCTCGAGCAGGGCCGCCAGGACCCGTCCTGGGTCTCCGGCGACGACGAAGACGTGCATAGCTTCGTCGAGCGCCAGCTGGTGGCGCGCGTCGGCGATGCCGGGCGGCGCCTCCATACCGGCCGCTCGCGCAACGAACAGGTCTCCGTCGATCTGCGGCTGTACCTCCGCCGCCGCATTCCGCGGTTGCAGCTGAAGCTGCGCGCCACGATCGCGGCGCTGGCCGATCAGGCCGAGCACGCCGGCGACGCGTTGATGCCGTCGTACACGCACCTGCGGCGCGCGATGCCGGTGCTGGTCTCGCACTTTCTCCTGAGCCACGCGGCGGCGCTGCGCCGCGATCACGCGCGGCTCGAGGCGGCGCGCGAAGAGGCAAACGCCCTTCCGCTCGGGTCCGGCGCAATCGCCGGCACGGGCTACCCGATCGACACCACGTGGCTCGCCCAGAAGCTGGGGTTTGCGCGCGTGGTGCCCAACAGCATGGACGCGTCGTCCGATCGCGACTTCGCCGCAAGTTTCCTTTACGCGGTGGCGCTATCGATGGTCCACCTCTCGCGCATCGCGGAAGACTTCATCCTGATGACCGGCGAGGAATTTGGGTTCTTCGAGCTCGCGGATTCGTCCGCGACGGGGAGCAGCATGATGCCCCAGAAGAAGAACCCCGATCCGCTCGAGCTGGTGCGTGGCAAGGCGGGACGCGCCATTGGACACCTGACGGGACTGCTCGTGACCCTGAAGGGCCTGCCCACCGGCTACAATAAGGACCTGCAGGAAGACAAAGAACCGCTGTTCGACGCCGAGGACACGCTGGCGGTGTCCCTCGATGCCACCTCGGCGTTGATCGGCAAACTCACGCTCCATCCGGACCGCACCGGGCGCGCGGCGTCGGGACTGTTGCTCGCCACGGACGTGGCGGACTATCTGGCGTCGCGCGGAATGCCCTTTCGCCAGGCCCACGAAGTGGTCGGGGCGCTGGTGCGGCAATTGCTACAGGAGAAGAGGGACTTCGAATCGCTGTCGTTGAGCGAATGGCGCAAATCGAGCGATTTGTTCGGGGATGACGTCAAAGAGCATGTCACCGCGGCGGCCTCGGTGAGGGTCCGGAAGACCCCCCAGTCGACCCATCCCGATGCGGTCGCGGCGGCGCTTACCGAAACCCGGCAGTGGCTTGCCCGGGGCTCGGCCGTCTGATATATTCCGGGTGCCCTGCGCCCTACGGTCTGTCGACCGAAAGCGCTTCCCGCACTCAACACAAACCCTCGGCCGTTCGCGCTATTCGCGGTCCGTGGATCACGGCTCGAAGCAGTAGAAGACTGAGTACCGGCATGGCTTGGTGGGAAGCCGGGCCGGATTTTCGGGAGAGTTGCATGCAAGACCGCCGGTATCGGCCCGGCGACGTGCTGGACGACTATTGTCCACGCGAGCGCCGCATCACTGATCACGCGATTGTCGCGATGATCGACGATGAAATCAGACGGACGCGTTGCGGATCGTGCGACGCGGAACACGAATACAAGGAAGCCAAAGTGCCAGCACCACGGCGCAAGACGCCGCCTCCGGCACTGTTTACCCAGGTGCTCGAGGGGATCAACGGCCCGGCCCCGCCGCACCCGTCCGCCTCCGCTCTCGAACCTGGAGAGCCTCCGCGGGACCAGGTGTCCGCCTCCGCGCTCGAGCCTGAAGCCCTTCGGCGGGACGAGGCGGAGGTGGTTGAAGACACCCCGATCGCCGCGGAAGCCGTGGCTGTCGACACCGCGGTAGAAGACGCGCCCTCTGAGGAAGATGACACTCGCGAAGGCGGCTTCCGGCGGTCGCTGATACGCGCCACGTTCCCGCGCCCTGAAGGGGCGGCGCCTCCCCCGCGTTCGGTCCCGGAGTTCACGATTCAATCCCTGCAAAATCGACGCAACGGCGGCGGCCAGCGCCATGCCGGCGCGCAGAACAAGTTCCGCGGCGGCCGGCGGCGGCCGGCCGGCGGCGGCAGCCAGGATAATCTTGGGCCGATGCGGTTCCGCGATCACGGCAGCCAGACCAACAGCGGCCAGGGCGGAGGGCAAGGCCAGGGCGGCGGACGCCGGCGGCGAGGCGCTAAGAAGAACCGCTGATGGCCGACTTCACGGGAAAGATCGGGCTCATCGTTGGCGTGGCAAACCATCGCTCGCTGGCGTGGGCCATCGCGCAAGCCACCGCGAAGCTCGGCGCGAACCTCATCCTCACCTACCAGGGACGTTTCGAAGAGCACGTCAGCGAGCTCGCCGGCACGCTGACGCCGAAGGCGATGGTGTTGCCGCTCGACGTCGCGAATGATGACGAAGTCGCGAACGTTTACGCGACGATCAAGGAGGCGCACGGCGGGCTCGATTTCGTCGTGCACGCCGCCGCCTTCGCGTCGCGCGACGAGATTACCGGGCGGTTCCTGAATACCTCGCGTGACGGGTTCAAGCAGGCGCTCGACATCAGCGCGTACTCGCTGATCGCGCTTGCGCGCGGCGCGCAGCCCCTGATGGCGGCGCGCGGCGGCGGCAGCGTGCTGACGCTGACCTTTCTCGGCAGCGATCGGGTGTTCCCCAATTACAACGTGATGGGCGTGGCCAAGGCCGCGCTGGAATCATCAGTGCGCTATCTGGCGGCGGATCTCGGTCCCGAGAACATTCGCGTCAACGCGATTTCCGCGGGCCCGGTGAAGACGCTTGCCGCCGCCGGCATCGGCGGGTTCTCCACGATCCTCGGCGTGGTGCGCGAGAAGGCGCCGCTGCGCCGGGCGATCGAGACCGCCGAAGTCGGCGACGCCGCGGCGTTCCTGCTGAGCGACGCCGGACGCGGCATCACCGGCGATGTGCTGATGGTGGATGCGGGCTTCCATGTTTTGGGAATGTAAAGGTCTTGGGGGCTTGCGGGCTTGATGGCTTGACGTTCTTCCCTTTCAAGACCTCAAGTCCTCAGGTCCTCAAGTCCTGACCGTGAACACGATCTCCGTCGCTGTTCGTCACGTCGCCAAGGCCACGCCGCGAACCCGTGTCATCAGCCTTGATCTAACGAGCACCTCATTCACGTTTACCGCCGGCCAGGCGGTGACGATCGGTCTTCACGACTCGCCTTTACGCAAGCCTTATTCAATCGCCTCGGCTCCCTGGGAATTCACAAAGACAGGCGTACTTCAGGTGCTTGCGCAGATCGAAGAGACGGGCGCATTAGATCCTCACCTCGAGCTTGCCACGCCCGCGACCTTGATCGATCTCGAGGGGCCATTCGGAACGTTTGGAGTTCCTGCGGAATTCGATGAACTGCCGTTGTTGTTCGTTGCCGGGGGGACTGGAATTGCACCATTGCGATCGATGCTGATGGAACGATTGTCGCGTCCCCGCGTGCCAGCGATTGCTGTGGCCTACAGCGCCCGCTCGCCAGAGGAGTTTGCGTACCGTTCGGAACTCGGCGTTCTCGCCGCGGCCAACAGAATCAGGCTGGCCATGACAGTGACTCGCAATGAAGGAGTCTGGGAGGGTCGCCGGGGCCGGATTGACGAAGCATTGCTGAAGCAGATGCTCCCGTCGATCGATTGCTGTTGTTTGACCTGTGGGCCACCGCAGCTGGTTGCCGATGCAACTCAGTTACTAATCAAGCTTGGGGTGAGTGCGGGAAGAATTCTGACCGAGAAATACTAGGTTCTGTCAAGCCCCAAGCCTCCGCCTGCGCGGCGAAGCCGCTCCGGCGAGCCAAGCCCCAAGCAGGCTGCTGAAAAATCGGTGTCCAATCGGTGTCTAGAGCACTCCAAACCCTGCGCGCTGGATGTCGATCTCGGTGATCTCCTGCGCGGGCTGCGGCAGCGGCACGGCCACGGCGGGCAGGCCGTCGGTGCCGGTCGCGGCCGCCGCGGCGGGCTGCACGTGCGCGCGCTGCTTGCGGCGGGTCTTGTCGCGATACATGCGGCTGTCGGCGGTGGCCAGCAGCGCCTCGTAACTGTCGCCGTCCTGCGGATAGATGGCGGCGCCGACGCTGATCGCGAGCGGCAGGCGGCGGCCGGGCCGCCCCTCAAAGAGCACTTCATCCACCGTGCGCTGCAACTCGACACGCTTGCGTTCGGCTTCGTCCGCGCCGCATCCGGAGAGCACGACGATGAATTCGTCGCCGGCGTAACGGACGCAGATGTCGTAGGGGCGGATGGCGGAGCGCAGCACGGTGGCCACCTCGCGCAGCGCGCGGTCGCCGACGTGGTGGCCGTGGTTGTCGTTGATCTCCTTGAAGTTGTCGAGGTCCATGACCAGCAGCGCGACCTCGGCCTTCAAGCGCTCGGCGCGGGCCAGCTCGCGCGTCAGGTGCATGAACATGAAACGCGTGTTCGGCAGGCCGGTGAGCGGGTCGGTCAGCGAATCTTCCTGCGTCTGCTCGAACACGATCGAATTGTGGATCACGGCGGAGGCCTGCTCGCTGACGCGATCGAGCAGGCGGCGGTGGTCGTCGGTGTAGAAATCCGGCTGGGTCGAGTAGACCGCGAGCGTGCCGATGAAGCGATCGCTGAACACGAGCGGCGCCACCAGCGCCGACTGCAGCGCGGTGGACTTCGCCAGCCCGGCGGCCTCGAACTCGGCACTCGGCCGCGCGTTGACCAGCGGCCGGCGGTTGCGCGCGACCCAGCCGGCCAGGCCCTGGCCGGCGCGCACCGACATGGTGCCGATCGCATCGGCCTCGACGCCGGTCGCAAACCGGCAGCGCAGCGAGTCGGCTTCTTCATCGAACAGGAACAGCGCGCAGGCGGAGAACGGCACCAGGTTCGAGAGCTTCGACGAGATCAGCGCCATGGTGTCGGCGACGCCCAGGCTGGTGCCCATCGTCTGGGCGATTTCGTAGAGCGCGTAGATTTCGCGGTGCGCGAGCGCGATGTCCTCGAACACGGTGCTGGTCTTGTTGGTCTCGGGCGAGAAGCCGACGGCGGGACGGCCGCGGTCGTTGGTCGGCTCGAGCGACAGGCGGCGCGGGGTCGCGGTCTCGATCGTCTGGGCGGCCGCCTCCATTTCCGACGCCATCCTGACGAACATCTGCACCACCGCGGGGTCGAGCGCGCGGCCGGCTTCCTGCTGGAGCAGCGCCATCGCGGCTTCCGGCGCCATCGCCTTGTGGTACGGCCGATCGGAGGTCAGCGCGTCGTAGTAGTCGACCACCGACAGGATCCGCGCCCCCAGCGGGATCTCTTCGCCCTTCAGCCCCTGCGGATAGCCTTTGCCGTCCCAGCGTTCGTGGTGGCTGAGAATCAGCGGCGCCACGGGATACGGGAACGGCACGGCGCTGATGATCTCGGCGCCGACCTGCGGATGCACGCGGATCTTCTGGAACTCTTCCTGCGTCAACGGTCCCGGCTTCGAGAGGATGTGCTCCGGCACCGCGAGCTTGCCGATGTCATGCAGAAGGGCCGCCGTCTTCACGCCCTGGATCTCGGTGTCGGACATGCCGAGCCCGCGAGCGATGCTCGTGGCATACACCTGCACGCGGCGAATGTGCGACTGCGCGGTCTGATCCTTCGCATCGATGGCCAGCGCGAGGGCTTCGATCGTCGCGAGGTGCAGATCGGCCATCTCCTCGACATGGCGGCGCTCGTCGTCGATGCGTCCGAGATAGACCTTGTAGGTGCGATAGGTGAGATACAGCGGCGCCGAGGCGAGCAGCGCCCACCACACGCCCGAGGTCATGACCGCAAACGTGCCGATGGCCGCGGCACCGGCGCCGACGAAGTAGCTCGGCGCGCTCCACAGAAAATTCTGGTTCCACACCGAAATGAAGGTTTGCTTGGTGGCCAGCGCCACCGCCACGGCGATCAGGCAAGTATTGAAAATGAAATACATCGTCGCCGCGCCGACGAGCGGTTTGGCGAGGCCGGCGGGATCGTGCGCGAGGGTGCCGGGGACGCCGCCGAGCGACTCGTAGGCGAAGCCCGAGGCTTGAACGGTGATGGCGAGGCACGCCATGCTGAACAGCGTCCGGTAGACCGGGTTCTTGGTCTTCATCCGGAACGTGCACTGGCTCCAGGCGCTGGTCACGGCGACGAGCATCGTTTCGTTCGGGCCGAGCAGCAGCAGCGCCGCGAAGTCCACCGCGTAGGACACCGACATGGTCGAGCCGCTTTTGGCCAGCGGCAGGCTGACTTTGAACGCGGAGGTGATCGCGGAGGTCAGGAGCAGGATGATGAAGAGCGGGATGTTGTCGAAATTCGAACGAGGACCCAGCAACACCACAAGAGTGGCGCCTAACGCGATGGTGGCACCGACGTAGAGCCGGGCTGGGAGCGGCAAGGCGCGCATGAGCGCTGTTCAGGCGCGCTGGGGGGCGCTTGACTTCAAGAGTGGAGAATACATGACCAAAGAGTCACATCGCAATAGCAAATTAAACACGGCTATGAGTACGAAGGTCACCAAGCGCAATAACTGCAATATTCGCTAGCATTTATTGCCTATTTTGCGTCGAAATAATCCGTGCAGAACCACGATGAACAGCTCAGTTAACGATGGGACAGTAACGGACAGTATGCTCGTCGAGCTTAATCAGGGCGTTCGTCCTCGGCGGCGCGCGGAGCCGGCGGCGGGCTCGAGCCCGTACTCCTCGATCTTCCGGTACAGCGTACCGCGGCTGATATCGAGCACCTTCGCCGCTTCGAGCTTGTTCCACTCGGTGGCTTCGAGCACGCGGATGATGTGCGCGCGCTCGGCGTCGCGGAGCGACGGCAGGCGCGTCGAGGACTCTTCGGGGCGCGGCATCGCGTGGCCGTGCAGGAACTCGATATCGGCGGCGCGGATCGATCGGCCCGGGGCCGACAAGGCGGCGCGCGAGACGGTGCTTTCGAGCTCGCGGATGTTGCCGGGCCAGTGATACGACGCCAGCAGCTCCTGCGACTCTGGTGAGAACTGCTTCGCATCGAGCGGCAGGCCGTTGGCGGCGCAATAGCGCGCGAGGAACCGGTTGGCGAGCACCGGGATGTCGACGGCGCGCTCGCGCAGCGACGGCAGCCGGATCGCAAATGCGTTGATGCGGTAGTAGAGATCCTCGCGGAAGCGGCTCTCGCGCACGAACATGTCGAGCGGCCGGTTGGTCGCCGAGATCAACCGGAAGTCGACGTGAATCGATTTGTTGCCGCCGAGGCGCTCGAAGCGCCGTTCCTCCAGCACGCGCAGCAGTTTCGCCTGCGCCATCAGCGACATGTCGCCGACCTCGTCGAGAAACAACGTGCCGCCGTTGGCCAGCTCGAGACGCCCCGGCTTGCGATCGTGCGCGCCGGTGAACGCGCCTTTTTCGTAGCCGAAGATTTCCGACTCGAACAGGGTGTCGGGCAGGGCCGCGCAGTTGACGGCCTGGAAGTTTTCCGGACCGCGGCGCGACAGCTCGTGGATCATCCGCGCCACGACTTCCTTGCCGGAGCCGGTGGGGCCGAGGATCAGCACCGAGATGTCGGACTTCGCCGCGGTGCGAATCCACTCGAAGATGGCGAGCATCTTCTCGTCGCGGCCGATCATCTCGCGGAAGCGCTGCACCGACGGCGACGCTTCCTCGATGCCGAGGTTGGCGCGGCCTTCGAGGAACACGTCGAGGAGTTTGGCGATCGGCTCGTTCTCGGGCTTGACCGAGCCGTAGGTCGGCGGGTCGCCGGCGTGCTTCTTGACCACGCCGAAGTCGACGAGCTCGGCGATGCAGTTGTCGACGTCCTGCCGCATGCGGCCGAACGTCTGCATGAGGGTCTCGCTCTCGAAGGTCTCGTCCGGCCGCGCGCTCAGGAAGCGCAGGATGCCGGCGCGCAGCGGCGACTGCACCAGCGACTTGAAGCGGGTCTCGAGATCGGGCGCCTCGGTCCGCTGGCTGCTGGACGTGGCGCGCCGCGCGGCGAAGGTCACATCATCCACGGACGACCTCGGCTTCACGCGCCGCGCCCCCAGGGGAGCGGTAGTACTGCGTCTGGTATTGCTCGATGAGCTGCTTCATGCGCACCGCGTCGCCCTTGCGATGGCCGTGGCAGGTCACCGGCGTGGCGCCGCCGCTTGTCTCGATCAGCACGTTCGAGAACAGCAGGTTGGTGTCGATGCTCACGGATGCCACATGTGCAACATGGATCGAATGTTCTTTTCGGCCGACGACTTCCGGCGTGTAGTGGACCACCGACGTCGGTGTGATCAACACCTGGGTCGGAAACAGCCGGTTGCCGCGCGACCACCGGCTGGCGCGGAACACCTCGCCATCGGCGAACGGCTGGCCTTTCCACCAGTAGAACATGACGAGGGCGATGCCGCCCGCGGCCAGTACACCCGCCGCCGGGATCCACACACCCTCTGCCACGCCCTGATGCTACCCCAAACCCAGCCATCATGCCTGAACGCGACGACGGGACTCCGGACGAGTCGGCCAAGCCACGGAAAAAAGATCAGGTCCGCAGCGTCTTGAACTTTTTGAACCCTTGAACTGCTACGCTAGTAGCCAATGCCGTATCGCTCTCCTGGCGCGCCCAAGGGCGCCAAGTCATTCCTTACCGGCAAACCAATCAAGTACTACCGGCCGAAGGGCAGCGCGGGTGTCCGCACGCTGATCGACGAGGGCTTCCAGGCGTTCAACGCCGCCCGCATCAGCGAGGCGTGCCACATCTTTACCGACAAGATGCTGGCCAAACAGCACGACACGACCATCGCGCTGACGATCGCCGGCGCCATGACGCCGGCCGGCCTCGGCGGCTGCATCATCTCGCTGATGGAACGCGGCCTGGTCGACTTCGTGATCAGTACCGGCGCGAATCTCTATCACGACTTGCACTACGCGCTGAACTTCACGCTGCGGCGCGGCTCGCCGTTCGTGGACGATCGCGTGCTCTACCAACAGGGCGTGATTCGCATCTACGACGTGCTCTTCCCGGCGCAGGTGCTCCTCGATACCGACCGCTTCATCCGCGACTTCCTGGTGCAGAGCGGTCTGGAAGGCCCGATGTCGTCGGCCGAGCTGCACCAGCGGCTCGGCACGCATCTGCTCAAGGTGCGGCCCGGGTGCGCGGCCTACTCGATGGTGGCGTCGGCCGCGAAGTACGGCGTGCCGATCTACACCTCGTCGCCCGGCGACAGCTCGATCGGCATGAACGTCGCCTATCACGAGTTGATCAACCGCAGCACGCTGCAAGTCGATCCCAACCAGGATGTCAACGAGGTGTGCGCGATCATCCGCGCCGCGGAAAAGAATGGCTGCGTGATTCTCGGCGGCGGGTCGCCGAAGAATTTCTACCTGCAGGGCCAGCCGACGTTGTGGGAGGTCTACGGCATCCTCAAGGGCGGCAACGACTACTTCATCCAGATCACCACGGACTCGGTGGTGTGGGGCGGGCTCTCGGGCGCCACGCCCTCCGAAGCGGTCAGCTGGGGCAAGGTCAACCCCAGCGTGCTGCCCGACACGGCGGTCGCGTATTGCGATTCGACCATCGCGTTCCCGCTGTTTTGCGAATACGCGGTCGGCCACAAGAACGGTCGCCGCGCGCGCAAGGCGCTGTTGTCGAAGCGCGCGCAGCTGGTCGACGAGCTCGAACAGGAAGCGCGGAAGCGGATCACGAAGAAGAAATAACGAATGGGAACACTCTGGTCGGAACTGGGGCCTGTTGCCGAGGCGGTGGCCGATCGGCCTCGCGTCTACGCGGACGCCAACGTCCCGGCGGGCCTTGTCGCGTTCATGCGCGAGACGTTGAAGTGGGATGTGCTGTTCGTGATGGATCAGCCCGATCTGCGGCGGGCCCGCGACCTCGAGCACTTCCGGCTCGCGCGGCAGTTGCGCCGCACGCTGGTGACCCTCGACCGCGATTATCTCGACGATCAGCAGTTCCCACCGGCGGAGGGCTGCGGCGTGCTGGTGATCAGCGCTCCGGATGAGCGCGGGCTGGCGGCGCTCCTGACGCGGCTCGACGCGCACCTGTTCGCGGCCGATATTTTGCCCCTTGACGGACGCAAGCTGCACGCGCACTCTGATTGGCAATCCACGTCATGAGTGATCTGACCCTCGGCGTTGACCTCTCCGACGTGATCGCCCGGCTCGCGGTGGTCGATGGCGACGGGCAGGTGCTGTCGAGCGGCGACGTGCCGCCGGGCGGCCACATCGCCAACGGCGTCCGCGAAGCGGCCAAGCGCGCGATTGCCGGCGCCCGCGCGACCGTCACCCGGATTGGCGTGGCCATGCCCGCCGCGGGCGAAGCGGTGCCGCCCGAGATCACCGCCGCCCTTCGCGAGGCCAGCTCGCGCGAGACCGACGTCATCACGATCGCGGCGGGCACCGCCGCGGCCATCGCGGAGCAGTGGTGCGGCGCCGCGCGCGGGTTGAAGCAGGTCGTCACCTTCGCGATCGGCGAACACGTCACCGCCGGCATCTTGATGAACGGCGAACCCTGGCTCGGCGCGCACGGGTTAGCCTCGTCGGTGGCCTGGCTCGCCATGAATCCGGTCGAGCGCGAAGACTATCGGCGCTACGGCGGCCTCGAAGCCGAAATTGCGTCGGCCGGCATTGTCCGGCGGTTCGTCTGGCGCATCAAGTCGGGCGACGAATCGGTGGTGGCGGACCGCGTGCACGGCGACTTCACGAAGATCGTCGCCGACGACATCTTCCAGGCCAGCCGCGACGGGGACGGGGTGTCGATCTCGGTGGTGCGCGACACCGCGAAATACATCGGCATGGCGGTGGCCAACCTGGCGACGATGTGCGATCCGGAAACGATTGTGCTTGGCGGCGTGATTGCACATTGGGGCGACCAAATGCTGGACGCCATCAAGGTGGAATGCGCCCGGCGCCTGCAGCCGCAACAGGCCGAGCTCGTGCACATCGTGTTGTCGACGCTCGGCAGCGACGCCGTCGCCATCGGCGCCGCCCGGGCCGCCGCGCGCGCCGGCGCATGATCGTTTTCGCCGGCGCGGTCCTGGTCCTGCCCGACCGCGTCATCGACGCCGGCTCGATCGTCGTCGATGACGGCCGCATCGAATCCATTCACGAGCGCGCCATCGACCAGCCGGCCGGCGCCAGGTATCTCGATCTCGCCGGTCACATCATCGTTCCCGGTTTCATCGACGTGCACGTCCACGGCGTCGAGGGCGTGGACGTGCTCGACGACCAGCAGGCGGTGGCGCGGGTCGCGGCACTCCTGCCCAAGTACGGCGTGACGGCGTTTTGTCCCACCTCGATCGCGTGCCCGCCGGAGCAGTTGTCGGCGTTGCTGGCGGGCGTGCAGGCGGCGCGCGTCGCGCGGGCGCCGGGATCAGCGCGCGTGCTGCCCGCGCATCTTGAAAGCAATTTCATCAATCCGGAATTCAAGGGTGCGCAACCGATTAGTTGCTTGCGCCTTCCGGGTGCGCAGGGCCCGCCTATGCGGCCGGAGGCCGCTCCGGCGAGGTCTCGCCGTAGCTCGCGCGATAGTTCGCGAGCGGAGGCGGATGCATTCACGGGCGGCGACATTCTCGACGTCATCGCCAAGCACCGCTCGAACGTCGGCATCGTCACGCTCGCGCCAGAGTTACCCGGCGGCATCGATCTCGTTCGCGATCTCGTGACGCATGGCCTTCGCGTGTCGCTGGGTCACACCGGCGCCACCTACGACGAAGCGCGCGCGGCCATCGACGCCGGGGCGCGGCATGCCACGCACCTGTTCAATCGCATGTCGCTGATGAGCTCGCGCGCGCCGGGCGTGACCGGCGCGGTGCTCGAGTCCAACGCGGTGGCGGCCGAGCTGATTTGTGACGGGGTGCACGTCCACCCCGCGTTGATGTCGATGGCCATCCGCGCGAAAACGGCGCGGCGGATGATGGCGATCACCGACGGCACGGCCGGCGCCGGCCTGCCGGCCGGCTCGCGCACGCGGATCGGCGATCGACCCATCGTCGTGACCGATCGCTGCGCGCTGCTCGAAGACGGCACGCTCGCCGGCAGCACCCTCAGCATGGACGGCGCGTTCCGCATGCTGGTCAACGAGGTGAAGCTGTCGCTGGCCGATGCTTCACGGATGTGCTCGACGACGCCGGCGGAGGAGCTTGGCCTGCCTGAGCAGGGAGCGATTGCTCCCGGCCACGCGGCGGATCTCGTGGTCTTGGGGCGGGATTTGCGAGTACGCCACACCTATGTGGCAGGCGAACGGGCTCAATAGTTCCAAGGGTTCCAAAGGTTCCAGGGGTTCCAAATGGTTTGGTTCGCTCGGTGTTCCGGGTTCTCGAACCTGGAACCCAACCGAACCAAAGCCCTTGGAACCGTGGAACCCCTTGGAACATCTGGAACCCTTGCGAGCGTCTACTTACTGAGGGGTCGCGATGAGGCTGACTGTCACCACCTGCGTGTTAGTTGCTACAACCGTGTTCGCCGGCTGCGAGGTGAACCTCCATACGGAGGGGCTGTCCGCTCGCGAAACCAAGACCTTCAAAGTCACCGGCCAGCCGCAGCTGGTGCTCGACACCTTCGACGGCGCCATCGAGCTGCACTCGTGGGATCGGCCGGAAGTCGAGGTTGAAATCGAGAAGCGGGCGATGGAGCAGACACTGCTCGACGAAATCACGATCACCTCCGAGCAGAAGGGCGATGTGATCACCCTCAAAGTCACGGGCCCGACGCGTCAGCAGTTCCGTGGCGTCACCGTCGGCGTGCACATTTCACCGACCGCCCGTCTCCGCGTCGCGGTGCCTCGCCACAGCAACATCCAGGCGACCAGCGGCGACGGTTCGATCCGTGCCGAAGCCCTCGACGGCAACCTCCTCCTCACCACCGCTGACGGCAGCGTGACCGGCTCGCGGCTCGGCGGCGACATCAAGATTCGCACCGGCGACGGCGCCATTCGTCTCGACAACATCACCGGCAACCTGGATCTCGAAACCACCGACGGCAGCATTGGTCTCGGCGACGCGAAGCCCACGGTGTTGAAGGCGCGCACCGGCGACGGCTCGATCCGCGCGACCATCGAACCGGACACCGTGATGGCGGACAACTGGGAGCTGACGACGCGCGACGGCGCGGTGTTTCTGACGCTCCCCGGATTGTTCAACGCTGAACTGGATGCCGAAACCAGCGACGGCGCGGTCCGCACCACGCATCCGCTGCTCGGCGATGACCGCGACGAGCGGCGCGACGGCGAAGGACGTGACGAGCGCCGCGAGCGCCGGCGCACGCTGCGATCGAAGATGGGCGAGGGCGGCAAGCTCCTCCGCATTCGCACCGGCGACGGATCGATCAGGATCGAACGATAACGGGCTAACCCTTGGAACGCCTGGAACCATTGGAACCGCTGGCACCTTGGGAGAGCTCTTTCCCAGCGATTTGAAATTGTTCGACGGTGGCGCGAATGGCGCTGCGCCTGGTGGCGTGGGTGCGCCAGGCCGCGTAGACGTGCCGGCGTAGCGCCGGTTCCGACGGCACGACGTTCACGCCCGCGGGCACCGGCCCGCGCCCGAGCCGGGGCAGGATGCACGCGCCCAATCCGGCGGCGACCAGCGCCAGCTGCGTCGCGTATTCACCGGCCGTGTGCGTGATGCGCGGCTCGTGTCCGTGCTTGCGCAAGGTATGCAGCAGAAAGTCGTGACAGATCGTCCCCGGCTGCCACGCGATCCACTCTTCGCCCGCCAATTCACTCAAACGAATCGTCTTCGATCGGCCGAGGCGATGGCCGGGCGGTAACGCGATGTCGGCGATGTCATCGAACAGGGGAGCCTTGGTGAGCCCCTCGGGCAACGCCAGCGGGGCGTTCTGCCAGTCGTTGATGATGATCAGGTCGACGTCGCGCCGCACCAGCTTCGGAATGGATTCGCCCGGTTCCTGTTCATGAAAGGTGATCGCCAGGTGCGGGTACTGCTTGCGCAAGGCGGCGATGGCCCGTGGCGCCAGGCCGCGCGCCGCGGTGGCAAAGGCGGCGATGGTGATTGGGCCGCCCACCGCGGTGTCCTTGGCCTCGAGCTCGGCCTCCGCTTCTTCGAGCAGCGCGAGGACGCGCTGGGTGCGCGAGACGAGCGTATTGGCGGCGTCGGTGAGCTTGACGCCGCGGCCGTGCCGCTCGAGCAGGGTCTGGCCGGTTTCGCTTTCGAGCTTGGCCAGCTGCTGCGACACCGCGGAGGTGGTGACGTTGAGGGTTTCGGCGGCGGCGATGATCGAGCCGTGGGCCGATACCGCGTGCAGGGCGCGCAGGCGATCCAGGTTCAACATGCAAGCGATTCTAAACTAAATCGTACAGAATTATTCACTTGTCCTAAACGTTGTCAGGCGCGATCGTGGACGGCGTGAGCCGCTCGCTCGTCAATTGGGCCCTGCTGGTCGTCCCCGGCGTGATCTGGGGCGCGTCCTTCCTGTTCATTGCCGAAGGCCTCGAGGCGGCGGCCCCGAATGGGGTCACGTTCGCGCGCATCGCGATCGGCTTTCTGACGCTGTCCCTGTTCCCGTCGGCTCGCCGGCCGGTGGCCCGGGCCGATTGGGCAGGCACGGCGGCGCTCGGCGTGCTGTGGCTGGCGTTTCCGCTCAGCATGTTTCCGTTTGCCGAGCAGCACGTGTCGTCGGCGCTCACCGGGATGTTGAACGGCGCCACGCCGCTGTTTGTGGCCGCGGTGGCGAGCCTGCTTGCGCACCGGCTGCCGGAGCGTGGTGTCGCGATCGGCCTGGTGGTGGGCTGTGGCGGCGCGGTGATGATGGCGTTGCCCGCCCTGGGTGGTTCGAGCAGCGCCTTCGGCATCGGCCTGATCGTGGCGGCGCTGGCGTCGTACGGCATCGCGTTGAACGTGGCGCGCCCGCTCCAACAGCGCAACGGCGCCATCCCGGTGGTGTGGCGCGCGCTGGCCGTCGCGGTGATCCTGACCGCTCCCCTGGGACTGCCCGAAGTGTTGAAAGGCGACTGGTCGCTGCGCCCGGCGCTGGCGATGCTGTGCCTCGGCGCCGGCGGCACGGCGATCGCGACCGTCCTCACGGCCACCGCCGCCGGACGCATGGGCGCGACGACAGCGTCGGTGACGGCGTTTCTGATTCCCGTGGTCGCGTTGATGCTCGGCGTAATCGTTCGTCACGAAAGCGTCACGATGATCTCGCTCATCGGAGCCGCGATCTGCCTCCTTGGCGCGGCCATCATTCGCAATCCGGATGCCTTCCGGTTCCAAGGGTTCCAGAAGGTTTCCGCCTCCGCGGCCGAAGACCGCTACGGCGAGACCTCGCCGTAGCTCGCGCTCATCGCCGCGAGCGTAGGCGGGCCAGTGGTTCCAAGGGTTAGGTTCTAGCGCGGTTCCGGGTTCGCGTACTGAGTCGGATCGGTAACACCGGCGGCTGCGAAGGCATCACGGCGTTCGCGGCACTTGCTGCACCGTCCGCAATGCGTTGGACCCGGCGCGGGGTTCATGCAGGAGAGCGTCAACTCGAGCGGCACGCGGAGCGCGACGCCGCGTGTGATCACGTCTTGCTTTTCCCACTCGAGGAATGGCGTCGCAATCTCGATGGCATGATCGAGCCCCAGCGACAGGCTCTTCGACATCGATGCGAAGAACTCCGGCCTCGCATCCGGAAACGGATTGCCGGCGAGCGGGCCGAGCGCGATGCGGTGCGCGCCGTGACGCGCGGCCACGACGCCGGCTTTCGTCAACAGCACGAGATTGCGGCCGGTGAGATACACGTCTTCATCAGGCGTGTCGTAGGCCGGCGGCTCGCCGCGGATCGCCCAATGCGTGGGCGGGTAGACGTCGCGCATCGTGAAGTCGACGCGCGTCAGCGGATCGACGTTCCCCGTGAGCACCGGCGCCTGCAGCAGGCGTTCGACCATCGCGATCTCCGCGGGCTCCCACGCCAGGCCGACGCTCACATACACCGGCAACACGCGCGCGGTCTGTGCTTCGTGCGCGGCCAGCACCGCGCTATCGAGACCGCCGGACAGCAAGACGACCGTTCGCATGTCTGTTCAAACTGATGACTGAACTGCCGACTGTCGACTGAACTGCCGACTGTCGACTGAAAACTCTTAACTGCCGACTGTAGACTGATGACTGTGATTCTAGCCTTTGATCTGGACGGTACCGTGATCGACTCCGCGCGGGATCTGGCGGAGTCAATCGGCGAGCTGCTCGAGGGTTATGGGGCCGACCCGTTGCCGCTTTCAGACGTCATCGCCATGGTGGGCGAAGGGGCGCCGATTCTCGTCAGGCGTGCCCTCGCGCGCGCCGGTTTGCGCGCCGGTCCGGAGGAGGCGCTCGCGACGTTCATGCACATCTACGACCGGCGGCTGATGAATCACACGATGGCGTATCCGGGCGTCGTCGAGGCGCTCGCCGTGGCGATGCACCGCGGGCCGTTGGCGGTGTTGACCAACAAGCCGCTCGGCCCGAGCATCGGCATACTCGAATCGCTGGGCCTGCGCGGGTTCTTCTCGCGGATTATCGGCGGCGACAGCGAGTACGGACGCAAGCCGGATCCCGCCGGGCTCCTCGCGCTGCAAGCGCTCACGGCCGGCGAGCAGCTGGTGATGATCGGCGACTCGCCCGTGGACCACCACGTGGCGGTCCACGCGAATTGCCCGTTTGTCTTCGCGCGGTTTGGCTTTGGCGCGTCGAAGTTTGGCACGGCGCCGCCCGACACCGAGTATGTGATCGATCATCCTCGCGAGCTTGATCGCGTGCTCGACAGGATCACTCGGTAACGAGCAGCTTCGAGGCGGCGCGCGTGCCGATGGTCATGCGCTGATCGTTGCTGCCCTTCAGGCGCACGCTGTCGGACACCTCGTCGCGTCCTTCGACTTCGATCGTCTGTCCCGGCTTCAGGTTGTGGCTCTCGATGAAGCGCAGGAACGCCGCATCCTGGTCGGTGACGCGCGCCACGGTGACGGGCGTGTTGAGCGGACAGGTGAGGAGCGTTTCGAGCGCGCGATGCGCGAGCTGTCCGTCGGCGCTCGGGATCGGATCGCCATGCGGATCGAACTCGGGGCGGCCCAGCATCTCGTCGATGCGTTCGATCAGCCGATCCGACACCACGTGTTCCATCTGTTCCGCATCGTCGTGGACCTCGTCCCACGTCATG
>CAZEMI010000159.1:0-4318 GCA_964513235.1 uncultured Acidobacterium sp. | reverse complement strand
GCCGGCTCGGCGGGCGCAACTGGAACCTGCTGCACAAGCTGATTTACATCACGGCAATCGCGGCCGTCCTCCATTACTACTGGAAGGTCAGCATCAAGCTGCCGCCCGACAACCCGAGGAATTACGGCATCCTGGTCGCGGCCCTACTGGCGTTCCGCGTCTGGCGACACTTTGCGCGGAAGGCGGCTTCTAAGGTATAAGGGTCGGAACGTGAACATGTGGACCAGCTGCGCGTGTTGTTGCGTCAGAGATACCTCTGACGCCTGCGCATCTGTGTGCACCTAGTTCCTCAAACATATGGCCCGCGCCTTTAGGCGCGGGGAACACAGACGAAGCAAGGCTCGGAGGCGAAAACGCTTCCGGGCCTTTTCTTTTTTGGTGCAGTTCTTCAGGAGAAACGTATGAAACGGTTATTTGCAGTACTGCTCGCGGCACTAGTCGCTGTACCCATCGCCGCGCGCGCCCAGGCGCCGGCGCCCACGGGACTTTGGGATGCCGCTGTCGTGGTGAATGGTCTCGAGATCCCGTTCCGCTTCGAGATTGCGGGCACCGGATCGCAGGTCAGCGGCTGGTTCTTCAACGGCGACGAGAAGGTGCTGTCGACCGGCGGCACGTTCGAGAACGGCTCGCTGGTCCTCAACTTCGATCACTACGCGACGTCGGTGGAAGCCACGCTGGCGAACGGACGGCTGGCCGGCACTTATAACCGCGCCACCGGTTTCTACCCGTTCTACGCGAAGCGCTTCGCGCCGTCGCCGGCGTTTCCCAACGAGGTGCCGGCGATCGACGGGCTCTGGCAGATCGGCGGTGTCAGGAGCAACAAGGGCGAGGCGGCGTGGCGCTTCATCGTTCGCCAGGCGGGCGCCGAGGTCACCGCGGCGATCCTGCGCGTGGATGGCGACACCGGCGCGCTGGCCGGCACCTATCGCAACGGCAAGTTCATCGTGTCGCATTTCTCCGGCGCGCGGCCGCTGGTGCTCGAGCTGACCCCGACCACGGACGGCAACCTCGAGATCGTCCGCAATCGCGATGAGAGGATGATCGCGGTGCGGGCCACCGAGGCGAAGTTGAGGGACGTGCCGGAGCCGACCGATCCGTCGCGCCATTCGAGCGTGAAGGATCCGACCGAGCCGTTCAGGTTCTCGTTTCCCGACAGCACCGGCCAGATCCTGTCGAATACCGATGAGCGCTTCCGCAACAAGGTGGTGATTGTCAGCATCAGCGGCAGCTGGTGCCCGAACTGCCACGACGAAGCGCCGTTCCTGGCGGAGCTCTATCGCAAGTATCGCGGCAAGGGCCTCGAGATTGTGGCGCTGTCGTTCGAAGAAGAAGCGCAGAAGGCGAAGGGCTATCCGCGGCTGCTGGCCTTCAACAAGCGCTACGGCGTGGACTATCCCGTGGTGCTCGCGGGAGAGCAGGCCGATCTCGCGGAAAAGGTGCCGCAGATCCACAACCTGAACTCGTTCCCGACGACGATCTTCCTCGGGCGCGATGGGCTCGTGCGTGGCGTGCATGCCGGTTTCGCCGGTGCGGCGAGCGGCGTATTCCACGACAACGCGAAGCAAGAGATCACGGCGACCGTTGAACGGTTGCTCGCCGAGACGAAGACCACAAGCGCAGCGAAATGAATGTGTGATACAGTGAGGGCTCGGATCTTGCCACGAGCTGTGCCGCCTTTGGGTGCATCGAGCCTTCACTGACTCGCTTCTCCTGACTTCCTGCTAGCTACGAGACGAAATCCCAGGTGTCGTGCCTGGTGTGCCGCGCATTGTCGCGACGGCCTTCTGGGCGGCAACGCACTGTCGCGACTGCGGCAGAGGAGTCAGTATCAATGAGTCGAAAACTTTACGTCGGAAACCTTCCGTTCAACACCGATGAAACGCAGCTAACGGAGCTGTTCGCGCAGGCCGGCACGGTGGACACCGTGAACGTGGTGCGCGATCGCGAGACCGGGCGCGCGCGTGGCTTCGCCTTCGTCGAGATGGGCACGGATGAAGAAGCCCAGACGGCGATCAACAAGCTGAACAGCTTCGAGCTGGGTGGCCGGGCGTTGACGGTGAACGAAGCGCGTCCCAAGACCGAGGGTGGCTTCGGTGGTGGCGGCGGCGGCTACGGCGCGGGCGGCGGCAGCGGCCGGCGCCGCTCAGAGCCGCGCTGGTAGTCAGACGACACTGGCGGGCCGGGAATTGTCGGATTTCCGGTCCGCGATTTCGTGGTCGAGCTCGGCGATGCGCTTTTCCGCTTCCGTGCGCAGGCGCACCGCCGCATTGGCGATCACCACCTCGCCGGAGCGCTGCACTTGCGGCAGCCGTCGATCGATCGCGGCGATCAGCTCGGCGAGTTGTGCGCGCGTGGCGTTGAGCGTCGACGTCGGCGTGCGGGTCGTCATCGCTGCCACCATTTTCCTGATCCCGCCGACAACTGCGACGGGTTCCACACGTCGCCACATTTCAAGCAACGCCAATAACTGTTCGAGGTCGGCCGCTTGGCCGCTGAGCTGGTGTCGCGCGAGCCGCATTTCGGACAGACCGGCGGCTGCGTCGCCGGCACGGTGCCGCCAGTCGACACCGTGATGAATTTGTCGGAGTTCGCCATTGCCCCTCACGCGATGTGCTTTGGTGAGGGCTGCGCCGGAAATGGGGCAGGGCTCAGGAAAGCCGGAAGGGACAGTATGACAGAGATCTGGTGATCTCTTGATCTGGTGATCTGTTGATTCTGGTGATCGGTTGATCTTGTGATCGGTTGATTTGACCGGTATTCGGCAGATCAACCGGTCATGAGATCAACAGATCACCAGATTTATGCTACGATCTATATCTTCCTGTCGCGGGGTGGAGCAGTCCGGTAGCTCGTTGGGCTCATAACCCAAAGGTCGGGGGTTCAAATCCCCCCCCCGCAACCAAAGATACTTGCAAGGAGAGGTCGTCGGTTTCCGGCGACCTCTTCGTTTGTACGGTTGCCCCCAGCATGGCCGCCAGATTCCCCCTCAGCTCGATCTGAAGCGTCTCGGCGTCCTGGCCTGGCGTGAGGACGATGGCGTCCACGAGGCCACGTAGAGCCTCCGTCGCCTCCGATCGGCTGTCCGGCTCCCGTAGTGCCGTCGCGAGCTCCGTGACCTTCGTACGGTAGATCCGGGCCATCTCCGGGTGCAGGAGCGCCGGCGGCTCGTCCGCCGCCTTCAGCTGTGCCTCCAGTTCCTTCCGACGGCCGTCGAGGGCCTTCATCTCGACCTTGGCCTCGTCCACCGCGATCTCGTCGTCGAGCATCAGGTTCAAGAGCTTCTTGATGCGCGCGCCGATCCGCGCGACCTCGCGCTTCGCGGAAGTCATGCTCGCGCGCTGCTCCATCCGAAGCCTGTTCATCTCGCCGGTGAACTCGTCGCAGAATTCCTCGAACAGTTCTTGGTTCAGCAATTTCTCTTGCAGGGCCTTGAGAACACGGGCCTCAACATCGTCGCGGCGGATGGTGAGACGGTTGTCGCAGATGCCCTTGTAACGCGCTCCGAAGCACGACAACCGGTTCGCGCTTGCCATGATGAAACCGGAGCCGCACACGCCGCACTTCGTCAGCCCGGAGAACAGGTACTGCGGGCGCCGCGCTCGTCCGATGTTGCCGCTGTCCGCGACCGCGCGCCTCGTTGCCTTCTGTCGCTCCTTCGCTGTGTCCCACAGTTCGTTGTTGATGGTGCGAAGCGCCGGCACACTCTTCGAGATCCACTCGTTTGCTGGATTCAGTCTTGAAACGCGCTTTCCCGTGTCTGGATCCCTCACGTACCGCAGGCGGTTCCAGACCATCCGGCCGACGTACAGCTCGTTGTTCAGGATGCCGGTTCCTCGCTTTGCGTTGCCGTGAATTGTGCTCGGGCTCCAGCTTCCACCGAACGGACCGGCGACACCTTCCCGGTTCAGCGCCTTGACGATCGCTTCTGGCGACATGCCGGCCACGAAGTCACGGAAGATGCGTCCGACAACTACCGCCTGTTCCGGATCGATTTCCCGCTCGCCGGTCGTCACGGTTCCGGCGTTCAGCATCTTGACGACGCGATAGCCGTAGGAGAGACCGCCGGCCGACTTGCCGTCCTCGACGCGACCACGGAGTCCGCGGTGTGTCTTCTCGGCCAGGTCCTTCAGGAACATGGCGTTCATCGTGCCCTTGAACCCGATGTGCAGGTGCGTAATGTCGCCCTCGGCGAGCGTGACGATGTTCACGCCGGCGAAGGTGAGGCGCTTGAAGAGACCGGCAGGGTCTTCCTGGTCGCGACGGACGCGGTCCAACGACTCGGCGAGCACGACGTCGAACCGTCGATTGAGTGCGTCCA
>CAZEMI010000158.1:0-31930 GCA_964513235.1 uncultured Acidobacterium sp. | reverse complement strand
CGAGCTGCCCGAACATCGTCTGCGGGAGCCGCGCGGCCAGCTGCTCGAAGATTGCGTCTGCTTCGTCGATACCATCGCTCCGCGCCAACACGTCCCCCAAAAACAACGCGGCGATCGGGTTGTCCTGGTCTCTCTCATACCACCGCCGACCCTCAGCGACCGCCAGCGAGAACCGACCCTGCACGAGGTGGCCCCACGTGGGAACGAGCAGGTTGTGTGGGCTGAGCGGATCGACGTCCAGCAGCCTGGCAACCTCCGCCGTCGAGTCTTTCCCCGCACAAGCCAGGAGCGCCGCATGCATGAACAATGCTTCGGAGTTATCAGGATCCAGCGCGAGAGCGTGCTTGAGCGCTCTCACCGCCTCTTGAAGATTTCCTCGCGTGAGCCAGATCAATCCGCGCAAGTAATGGCCCGGCGCAGAGTCAGGCTCCAGCTGAAACACCCTGACGACACACTCTTCAGCTTTCTGTAGGTAATGCTCGGCCGGTCTGACGCCGGCATTGATGTGCTGCCAGTACGCCGTCCCCAGGGTGCCATAGAGGAGCGCATTCTCCCCGACGATCTCGAGACCGTTGCGGAGCAGGTCGAGGGCACGATCCAATCCCTCCGGGGTAAAGCGCCAGATTTCCTGCCTGGCCCGAAGGTAGCACTCGTACGCGCGCACGTCCTGGATCGGCCGCTCCGCGACGCGGCGATCTTCATCGGGACTCAAGGTGACGTGAAGCGCCTTCACGATCGCGCGCGACACCCGTTCCTGGATATCGAACACGTCCTCGAGCGAGCCGCTGTACTTTTCCGCCCACAGGTGCACGTCATCCGCCGCGTCGATCAGCTGCGCCGTAATCCGCAGACTGTTGCCGGCCTTCCGCACGCTGCCTTCCAGGAGATAGCGCGCGTTGAGCTCGCGGGCGATTGTCCGCAGGTCCTTGTCGGTGCCCTTCAGCCGCATGATCGAGGTCCGCGAAATCACCCGGAGAGCACGAATCTTGGACAGGTCGGCGATGATCTCTTCCGTGAGCCCGTCGCTGAAGTACTCGTTCTCCGGATCCGGGCTCATATTGGTAAACGGCAGGACCGCGATGAAGGGCACGTCTTCGCGGTGCCGAGTTGGTCCTTGCGCGGCGGCACCCTTCGCATTCTGCAAATCGCCCAGGAGCTCACTGGCCGTCTGATACCGGGGCTCCCGAGCCTTGCTCAGCGCACGGCTGACCATTCCCTGGGCGCCGGACGCCGGCCCGGGCAGTGGACGCGGTTCATGTTCCAGAATCGCGCGCGAGATCGACAGCAGGTTGTCGCCGGCGAACGGCGGCATCCCCGCCAGCATTTCGTAGAGGACCACCCCGAGCGACCAGATGTCGCTGCGGCGATCGACCTCCTGCCCCCGCGCCTGCTCCGGCGACATGTAGGCCACCGTGCCGACCGTGGTCCCGGTCTGCGTGACACCCTCCGCCCCGGCCAGCTTCGCCAGGCCGAAGTCGAGGATCTTCACGGTCCCGCCCGGCGTCACCATCAGGTTCGCGGGCTTGATGTCGCGATGCACGATGCCGGCGTCGTGGGCCTTGGAGAGTCCCTGCGCGACCTGCGTGGCGACCTCGAGGGCCTCCTCAATCGCCAGCGGGCCGCGCGCGATCTTCTGCTTGAGCGTCTCGCCGTCGTAACAGGCCATCACCAGATACAGCTCGCCGTCGGGCGTCTCGTCGATCTCGTGGATGGTACAGATATTCGGATGGTCGAGGGCCGAGGCGGCCTTGGCCTCCACCAGAAACCGCTGTTTGGCGGCGGCGTCGCACGTGAGGTCCGGGGGGAGCACCTTGATCGCCACCAGGCGGTCAAGACGAGGATCGCGGGCCTGATACACCACCCCCATGCCGCCGCTCCCGAGTGGGGCAAGGATGTCGTACGGGCCGAGGCGAGTGCCTGCAACGAGTGGCATATCCAGAACGGCGCCGTAAGCTCTGGCTCTCGGGCCGGATTGGTGCGCATTATACGAGGTCGCGCCCACGCGTGGCGCAGTGCGCTCGGGTTGTGTGTTCAAACCTGGAACCGCATTTAGAACATCGCCCTTGGAACTCTTGGAACCCTGGAACCCTTGGAACCTTTGATCAGAGTTTCGTGGCGAGGAATTTCCCGAGATACCACGCGTCGAGATACTTGAACGGCGCCGCGCCGGTCGAGTAATGGCCGCACGGCAAGACTCTCACTTGCAAGGGATAGCGGCGGCGCCGCATCTCGTTGATCAAGGTCAACGACAGATCGACGGGGAACGACAGGTCGTACTTCGCATAGACCATCAGCGTCTGCCTGTCGTGCAGCCGCTCGATGAACGACCACGGGCTGATCGGGCGCCAGAGGTTGCGCAGCTGATCGACATCGACGTGGCCGTCGAGCCCTTGCCGAACATGCTCGGTGGAGAGACCTCGCCAGACGACATCGCCGAAATGCGGCGACACGTGATTGAGCGCCTGCGCGCGCACCAGCGGCTCGTGGCAGGTCGTCAGGAACGACAGGCACGACCCCAGGCTCGTGCCCAGGAGACCGAGCCGTTCATATCCCTGATCGCGCAGCCACCACAGCGCGAGCCTCACATCACGAACCGCCTGCCGGTTCACCTGCAACGTGCGCACGATGTTCGAGCTGACCATGTAATCCGCGCGCACGAGCTCGGGCGGCCGGCGCGCATCGTGATAGGGCAGGCTGATGCGCAACGACGCGATGCCGAGACGCGACAGGATCTTGCAGAGGCCGATGTGCCCATCGGCATCCGAGTTCCACTGTGCGAGCACGACGACCGCACGGCGCGGTGCGCCCGGCCGTGGTTTGCGGAACGGCCTGGCCGGAAAGAATCGCGCGACGACGGTGTTGTTCTCGGGGTGCGGGGTGGTGAGGCCGCTCGAGAATGTCAGCACGCCTTCTTCACCGGCGGCGCGAATGGACTCGGGAGCTTTCGTGACGGTGTAACGCGTGGGCTCGGGCGTGTAGAAGGCGTCGCTGTCTTTCATGACGGCTTCGACCCAGGCGGAAATCCGGGATCCGGGATCCGCGATCCGGGATCCGGGGATTTCGTCGAGCCAATCCTCGCCCCACTCGAACGGCCGGACTGTCCTCTCGTGCTGGCTGACGGCGGCGAGCTCCTGCTCCCACCGATGGAAATAATCGCGAATCACGAGTAGGAGATCACCTCTTCGACGGCGAGCGCGGCCTGCACGAGCGCGTGCGTGCGGCCTTTGTGCCCGACCAGTTGCAGGCCGATCGGCAAACCGGTGGGTGTCTTGCCGCACGGCAGCGAAATGGCCGGATGGCCCGACAGGTTGAACGGCTGCGTGCACCGCAGCATGAGCGTGCGCACCGCCTCCACGCCGCCTTTCACGGGCAGCGTCACCGCGCCAATCGGCGGCGCGGGAATGGAGAGGGCGGGACACACCAGAACGTCGACGCCGTCGAGAGCCCGATCGACTTCATGCGCGATGATCGTCTTACCGCGCATCGCGCGGATGTAATCCTCCGCGAGCACGTAGCGCGCCATCTCGAGACGCAGGCGAACATTGGGCGTGTAATCGTGTGGCCGCGACTCGAGCGTGCGCGCGTGATACTCCGCCGCGTCGCCAAACACGAGGTGCAGGTAGACCGTGGCCATGTCGTCGGCATGCGGCAGCGTCGCTGCGGTCACCGTCGCGCCCTTGCGCTTCAGCAGCTCGATGGTGCCGTGGACGCTGCGCTCGACGTCCACATCGAGCCGATCGAACAAGTAGCCTGCGAGCACGCCGATCCGCAGGCCCTTCACTGCCGCCGCGTCGGGCAACTCGCGCACCCGGGCAGCCGCCGGCTGCATCGCGTTATAGAGGATCCAGGCATCGGCCACTGAAGCGGCCAGCGGCCCGACGTGATCGAGCTGCCGGCTGAGCGGCACCACGCCTTTCGCGGAGATCCGTCCCCATTCAGGCTTCAGCCCGACGATGCCGCAGGCCGCGGCGGGAATGCGAATCGAGCCGCCGGTATCGGTGCCGACCGTTCCGAGCGACATGCCGGTGGCGACCGCGATGGCCGAGCCGCCGCTCGACCCGCCGGGTGAGCGCGACGGATCGTGCGGATTTCTTGCCGGGCCGAACCCCGAGTCTTCGGTGGTGGTTCCGAACGCAAACTCGTGGAGGTTGGTCTTGCCCACAAACACCGCACCGGCCTCGCGCAGCCGGCGCGTCACCACGGCATCTGTCGTGGCGAGGTGATCTTTCCGGACCAGCGAGCCCGCCGTGGTCGGCGTGCCCTCGAGGTCGATCAAGTCCTTGAGAGAGATCGGCATGCCGTGCAGCGGGCCGAGCCGGCGGCCGCCGGCGATCTCCTGGTCGGCCTGGCGCGCCCGCGTCAACGCCAGGTCCGCGGTGACGGTGATGAAGGCGTTCAGCGTGGGATTGAGGTCGGCAATCGTCTTCAGGCAGTTCTCGGTGAGTTTCTCTGACGTGATCGTGCCGGCCGCAACCTTTGGTGAGAGCTCAGCGATGGTGGTCATTTATGACCACCCTGACCCTTCGACAGGCGCAGGGTCACCCCGAGCGGAGTCGAGGGGTGAGCGACATCGGCGTCATCATCAAGTGATGACGCCGATGGAGTCGATGGGTCGTTCCAGTCGGCGGCGCGCAACTGCGCGGTGGCTTTCGCCAGTCCGTCGAGGGCGGGAATGAGATCCGGTAAACCGCGCTTTTCCGCGTCGGCCTTGGCGAGCGCTAACCACTCAGCTACTGTCATGTCCGTTTCACCGACACCGAAACGCCGTCACCCACTTGCAGGAACGACGTGTAGAGCCGCGGATCGCGAGCGACGCGTTGGGAAAAGCCGACGATCGCGGCGGTATCCTCTTCACTATATTTCTTCTGCGCCACGTAGCCGGGAATAACTTCACCGCTCCAGAGAATGTTGTCGGCCACGAGCAGTCCGCCCGGCCGCAACAGTTCGACCAGGCGATCGAGCATCGGCGCATACAGCTGCTTGTCGCTGTCCTGGAAGATCAGATCGAACGGACCGGCCACCTTGTGCAGAAACCGCGTGGCATCGCCGACGATCACGCTGATGCGGCCGGCGTAACCGGCGGCGGCGAAGTGATCGCGCGCGCGTGCCGCTCGCGCCGCGTCATATTCCATGGTGATCAGCGCGCCATCGGCCGGCAGCGCCGTCGCCATCCACAGCGTCGAGTAGCCGAGGCAGGTGCCGATCTCGAGAATCCGCCGCGCGCCGCACCCCCGCGCCAGCGTATGCAGCAACGCACCGGTGTCGGGCTGGACCAGCGGCAGGCCTTCCGCGCGGCCCTCGCGATCGATCAACGCGAGCCGCTCGTGCGGATCGCGGCGCAGCGCCGACAGGTAATCCGCAACCGGTTGCGGTGTAATGTTTGACATGGCCAATGGTCGATCCTCGATTCTAAGATGACCCCGTGAGGCATACCAAAATTATCGCGACGCTTGGCCCCGCGTCGCGCGCCCCGGCGGTGCTCGATGCCCTGATCGCGGCCGGCGTCGAGGTCGTCCGCCTCAATTTCTCGCACGGCACCCAGAGCGAGCATGCGGCCCTGTTTCACCAGGTGCGCGAGGCCGCGGCACGTGCCGATCGGCATGTGGCCGTGATGCAGGACCTCAGCGGGCCGAAGATCCGCACCGGTCTGCTGATCGACGGGCGCCCGATTTCGCTCGAGAGAGGCGATCCGCTGATCATCGCCATCGGCGACGAGGTCGGCGGTCCCGGCCGCGTGTCCACCACCTACGGCGAGCTGGCCCGCAAAGTGTCGAAGGGCGATCGCCTGCTCCTGGACGACGGGAAAGTGGAGCTGGAAGTAGAGTCGGCGACGCCAGCCGGGATTCACACGCGCGTGATCGAGGGGGGCGACCTCGGTGAACACAAAGGCATCAATGCGCCGCGGGTGCCCCTCCAGTCGGACCTGACCGAGAAAGACCAGCGCGACCTCGCGTTCGGGCTCGCGCTCGGTGTGGACATGATCGCGTTGAGCTTCGTGCAATCGGCTGACGACATCGTGCGCGTGAGGAAGACGCTGATCGCGGAAGGCCGGCCGAAAGTGCCGCTGATCGCCAAACTCGAGCGGCCGGAAGCGATCGACCGCCTCGACGAGATCGTCGACGCCTCGGATGCGGTGATGGTCGCGCGTGGCGACCTCGGGCTCGAGATGCCGCTGGAGCGTGTGCCTCGGGTGCAGAAGGAGATCCTGCGCAAGGCCCGGGCGCGCGGGGTGCCGGTGATTGTGGCCACCCAGGTGCTCGAGTCGATGCGCACCGAGCCGCGGCCGACGCGGGCGGAGGCGAGCGACGCGGCGGGCGCCGTGGATGGTGGTGCCGACGCGATCATGCTGTCGGGCGAAACGGCGACGGGGTTCTATCCGGTGCGGTCGGTCCAGGTGCTCGACGCGATCATCCGCGATGCCGAGACGATTCCGTTGCCGGTCGACCGGCGGCGCACCAGCGACGGACTGGTTGGCCATGCCGCGGCGCTGTGCGAAGCGTCGGTGTCGTTGTCGTCGCGCTCCGGCGCCCAGGCCATCGTCGCCGTGACGAGAGAGGGGAACACGGCGTCGCTGTTGTCGGCGATCCGGCCGCGCGCCGACATCCTGGCCGCCACCGACAACGAGGAAGTTGCCCGCCGCGTGAATCTCTGGCACGGCGTGATTCCGATCGTCTGCGACTTGAGCGGTGACATCGAACACGTGATCACGAGAGTGGTCGAAGCGGCGGTGAAGCGTATCCAGGCGCCGGACAACGCCGTGATGGTCGTGGTGAATACCTCCGCGGATCTCGATCGCGGGTCGTCGAACTTCGTTCGTATTCGACGTGCCTGACAAGGGTTGTCCACGGTAATCCGCGTAATCCGTGGATGATCTTGTTTAGACGGCCTTACGGCGAGCCGACCAGTAGAAGAACATGCCGACGGCGATCAACGCCGCGGCCTGGCCGATGAGATTCACTTCGTAGTTCAGGACGTTCTCCGTTCCCGCCGGTGGAACGAAGACCAGCGCCATCGCGACGCCGGTCGCGAGGAGGCCGCAGCCGGCGATGAGCCAGGCCCCGGTCATGCCGCCGGGCAAGGTGACGGTGTTCTCATCCACCGGCACGTCCTTGTCCATCGATCGCAGCCGCACGAACGCGGCGAACAGATAGAGATACGGCAGGAAGTAGACCAGGATGGTGAGGTTCACCATGATGTCGTAGGCTTCCTGGATCGTCGTCTCGCCGCCGCCCACCGAGAGAAAGACGCTCACCAGGAATAGCGCCGACGTCGCGACGGCTTGCACGATCAGCGCCACGTGCGGAGTGCGGTACTTCGCATGCAACTTCGCGAACGCCGCGGGCATGGCGGCATCCACACCGGCGGCAAACGGCACGCGCGCCGCCCCGGCGATCCACGAGCTGGTGCCGCCGATCGATCCGACCACCAGCAGGAATGCGATGAACGCGCCAATGCCCGCAAAGCCCAGCCGGCTGGTGACCAGCTCCACCGCATCGGCAATGCCGCTGCGCTCGGCAAGCTCGCTCGCCGGAACCGCGACCAGGATCGACGCCGAGCTGAGGATGTAGATCGCCGTAATCGCGATGCCCGACAACACGATGCTGCGCGGAATGGTCTTGCGCGGGTGGTAGACTTCCTGGCCGACCATCGACGAGATCTCGAAACCCGAGAAGGCGAAGCACAGCGACGACCAGAAGCCGATCGTGTCCCAGAAGTTCTCGCGCGGCAGCAGCTCCCGTGGCGCAAACGAGGTGGCGCTGCCGAGCGTCGCAAACGTGATCGCTCCGCAGGCAATCAGGATCGCGGCCGGTATCCACGTCGCGATGCTGCCGACGTGCTGCAGCCATTTGCCGGCCGAGAAGCCGAAAATATTCAGGAACGTCGTTGCCCACAGGAACCCGAGCACGAACGTGACCGAATAGAGCCGGCTCTCCGCCATCCCGCCGGCAATGCCGAGCGGGATCAGGGCGTTCGCGGCCGCAAACAGCAGCAGCGACGGAAAGTAAAACAGGTTGTTGACCCACATGCACCAGCCGCAGATGAACCCGTGCGTCGGGCCGAAGGCGCGGCGTGCCCAGGCATAGATGCCGCCCTGCTGCGGATGACGGCTCGCGAGCTCGGCGAGAACCGCGGCGAGTGGCACGAAGAACAGCAGGCACGCGAGAATCCATAGCGTGACCGCCGGGGCCCCGATGCGCGCGCTACGCGAGATCCATCGCAGGCCGACGATGGCAACGATGTTCATCGCCACCACGTCCCACAGCGTCAGGGACGTGATGAGGCCTGCGACACGGGACGTTTGTCGAGCCTCGCTAGTCATCCCGCCGCGTGCGTTGTGCCTCGCGGTCCATGTAGTCCTTCAACTCCAGCAGGGCGCCTTCCCAGCCGTGGCCCATGATCTGGAAGTAGCGTTGCCAGCGCGGACCGTCGCCCTCGCCGCTCTGGCGCACCGTCAACATGGTGGCGCGGCCGTTGCCGTGCGGGCGCGCCTGCACCTCGAGCGCCATCGGGCCAATCGGATCGCCGTCCGGCGGCTGCCAGAACGCTTCGGCGAGAAAGAACGCGGCGTTGGGACGGTAGTCGATGATGGTGCCGTGAAACGCGCCACCGAGGCGCCCCAGGACCTCGTCCTTGAAGTCGGTTGAATCCCACTCGATGGCGTACATGCCGAGCGGACGCGGCACGGTCACGGCCTTCGTGACCTGCCACCAGTTCTTGAGATCCCCGTCATTGAAAAACGCCGCCATCACCCGCGCGGGCGGCGCCGGGATCAACTGCGTACGCGTGACGTCGAGCACGTTGGTCTCGGTGGCCATCTAATAGACGAGGTATTTTCTCCTAACTTCCTCGAACGGTTTGCTCTCGCGTTCCCACACTGGCATTAAATCTTCAGCCCGCGTTCCGGCGTCGATCGCGAGCCGAAAGGCCGGGGATCCCGCCAGAATATCGATGGGTTCCTTGTCGTGTTCGTATTCGTAGGGCGGCCGGCGCCACGCGAAATCCTTCGGGCCTGCGGCGCGGATGTGATCGATCAACGCCGCGCCGGTCAGCACCGGCCTGAACGTCTGTCGATCGAGCACGTGAATCTGGCAGCCGCCGCACGTGTTCTTGGCGTGTTTCTGGAACGTCGGCTCGAACACCGCGGGACGGAAATACACGCCGGGCAGCTGGCGCGCGTTCATCTCCTGCGCGAAACGTTCCGCGTCCACCCACGGCGCGCCCACCAGCTCGAACGGCCGCGTCGTGCCGCGCGCTTCCGAGGCGTTGGTGCCTTCGAGCAGCACCGTGCCCGGATAGACGATGGCGGAGTCGAGCGTCGGGATGTTCGGCGACGGCATCACGAACGGAATGCCGGTGGCGTCGAAGTACATCGATCGCGACCAGCCCTCCATCGCGTTGACCTCGAGCGGCGCCTTGATCTCGAAATGCTCGTTGAAGAAGCGCGCGAGCTCGCCGATGGTCATGCCGTGACGCATCGGGATCGGGAACTGTCCGACAAACGATTCGTTGCCTGCGACGAGCATCGGGCCTTCCACGTCGATGCCGGCAATCGGGTTCGGCCGATCGCACACGATGATGTCCACGCCGTGCTTCGCGCACGCGCGCAGGCAGTTGGCCATCGTATAGATGTAGGTGTAGATGCGCGCGCCGATGTCCTGCAGGTCGATGACCATGACGTCGACGTGCCGCAGCATGTCGGTGGTCGGTTCCCGGGTTTCGCTGTAGAGCGAGAACACCGGAACCCTGCGCCGGCAGTCGTTCGCGTGCGGCGTCTCGATCATGTTGTCTTGCACGTCGGAGCGGAATCCATGTTGAGGTCCGAAAATGGCGCCCACGGTCACGTCGGGTGATGCCATCATGGCGTCGACAATATGGGTATAGTTGGCGTCTATCGAGGCGGGGTTACTGACGATGCCGACACGCCGTCCTGTCAGGCGGCCGGACTTCAGTAGACGAGTCGAGCCGAGTGTCACTGGCACGTCAGAATTATAGAGTGGGACAGCCTTGAAGCACCGTACGCACCTTACGCACTGTACGCACAAGCAGCGGATCGCCGGACAAGCGTCAACACTGGTACTGTCTTTTTATGAGCACGCTCTTCTACACCCACATCGACGACAGCCCGGTGGGCCCGTTGCTGCTGGCCGGTGACCACGACGCGTTGCACGTGCTTTCTTTTGGCATCCTGCCGGCCGGAAGCCGGCAAAAGCTACAGAGATCGCGCCCCCGCGAGATCGATCCGTCGTGGCAACCGGATACGAAGGGTGTGCTCAAAGATGTCCGTAGGGAGCTGGATCGGTACTTCGCCGGACTATTGACGAAGTTTTCGACACCGGTCGCATTCAGTGGTACGCCGTTTCAGAAAGCGGTGTGGCAGGAGTTGCGACGCATCCCGTATGGCGAAACGATCAGCTATCTCGAGCTCGCCAGGCGAATCGACAACCTGAAAGCCGTCAGAGCAGTGGGCATGGCGAACGGCGCCAACCCAATCGCCATCATCGTCCCGTGCCACCGCGTCATTGGATCGAACGGGTCGCTGACCGGTTTCGGCGGCGGGCTCCCCACCAAGCGCGCGCTGCTTGACCTCGAGAAAGGCCAACGCACGCTGCTCTGATCACGGACGTTAACCACAGAGGGCACGGCGCCCACGGAGACAATGTTGTCAAAATGCCAACGCTGCTAAGCGGCACTGGTATTTAGAAAGATGTCTCCGCGGGCTTCGTGATCTGCTCCGTGGTTAACGTCCGTGGACAGGAATTACGAAACACGGTTCTTACAGCCATCGGCTAGACTGCGCTGATGCGGAAAGTCTCCCGGCGTGGGTTCCTGAAGACGGGCAGCATCGCCATAGGGGCGATGCCTCTCGTTCGTTCGATCGATGCGTTATCCCAGGTCACGAATCCTGTATTCCGTCACGGCGTGGCGAGCGGGGATCCGCTCGCCGATCGGGTGATCCTATGGACGCGCGTGACGCCGCCGAGCCCGGCCGGCGCGCAAACCGTGTCGTGGCAGCTGGCGCGCGATCCGCAGCTGGCGCAGATTGTGGCGCGCGGCGAAGTCGAGACCGGCGCGGCGCGGGACTTCACGGTCAAAGTGGACGCCACTGGTCTCGATCCAGGCACCACCTATTACTACCGGTTCGAATCCGCCGGCGAGCGTTCGGCCGTTGGCCGCACCAGAACGCTGCCTCGCGCGGGCGTCTCGCGCGTTCGCCTCGGCGTGGTGTCGTGCTCGAACCTGCCGCAGGGCTACTTCAACGCGTATGCCTGCCTCGCCAACCGCGCCGACCTCGACGCGGTACTGCACCTCGGCGACTACGTCTATGAGTACGCAAACGGGCAATACGGCGACGGCAGTCCCCTCGGCCGCGTGCCTGCGCCGGACAAGGAAATGGTGGCGCTGCAGGACTACCGCGAGCGTCACGCGCAGTACAAAGCCGATCCGGACTCACAGGAGATTCACCGCCAGCACCCGTTCATCGTGGTCTGGGACGATCACGAGTTCACCAACAACACATGGAGCGGCGGCGCGCAGAATCATAACGACGGTGAGGGCGAGTGGTCGCTGCGCCGCGCGGCGGCGCACCAGGCGTACTACGAATGGATGCCGATTCGCGAGGACGCGCAGACGCTGCAGGCGCGGATCTATCGCTCATTTCGATTCGGCGATCTCGCGACGCTGGTGATGCTCGATACGCGGCTGATCGGCCGCGATCGCCAGGCGACGCGCGAGGACATCGCCGCCATCGACTTGCCGGGCCGGCAACTACTGGGTTCGGATCAGGAGGCGTGGCTCGCGGAGCAATTCGTCTCCGCCGTTCGCAGCCAGACGGCCTGGAACGTGCTCGGCCAGCAGGTGATGTTCGCGCCGCAAACCGAACCGGGGATGACGGCCGGCAATCCTGATTCGTGGGACGGGTATCGCGCGGCTCGTTCGCGCGTCTTCGACATGATCGAACGCGCCAAGGTGGAAAACCTCGCCGTCCTGACCGGTGATGTGCACAGCTCGTGGGCGTACGATCTGCCGCGCCACCCGTTTGATGGCTACGACAAGGCCACCGGCAAGGGGTCGATCGGCGTGGAGCTCGTGGGAACGTCGGTGAGCTCGCCGAGCAATCTCGGCCGTGGACCGGAAGGTCCCAAACAGCTGGCCGACCTCATGGCTGCGCGGCCGCACCTGCATTATGTGGATGGGCGCTATCGCGGCTATTTCGTGCTCGACCTCACCCGCGAGCGCCTGCAGGCGGACTACTTCCGCGTCGCGACCGTGCAGGAACGCTCAACCGCGGAAAGCTTTGAGAAGGGATTCATAAGCGAATCAGGTCGCAACCATCTGATTGAGGTGTCCAAGCCGGCCGCCTCGCGCCTGTCGGCCGATCCCGCCCCCACCTCCACCCCAGCGCGCTGAGAAACGCGCGCCGGGGACCCCGGGGGGAAGGGGCGCCGTACGATGCGCCCCCTATATAATTCGGAGGAAACCATGAATCGTACGGATACGTCGGATCCGAACTATTACCACAAGGTCGTCGACTGCCAGTGGGCGTGCCCTGCGCACACGAACGTCCCGGAATACATCCGGATGATCGCGAATGGCCGCTTCGACGACGCCTACATCCTCAATCGCGAGTCGAACGTCTTTCCGGGCATTCTCGGGCGCACCTGCGACCGGCCGTGCGAGCCGGCGTGCCGGCGCGGCCGCCTCGACGGCAAGCCGGTGGCGATCTGCCGCCTCAAGCGCGTGGCCGCGGACCACAAGGACGACATCACGCACCGCATCCCGAAACCTCCGGCCGCGAAGAACGGAAAGAAGGTGGCGCTCATCGGCGCTGGTCCGTCCGCCTTGACCGTGGCGAACGACCTGATGCCGCTGGGCTACCAGTGCACGATCTTCGAGAAGGGGCCGCGTCCCGGCGGCCTGATGCGCATCAACATCCCCGCGTTCCGCCTCCCCGAACAGGTGCTCGACGAAGAGATCGGCTACATCGTCAACATGGGCGTCACGATGAAGTACGACGCGCCGGTCACCAGCCTCCAGTCGCTGCTCGATTCGCGGGAGTTCGACGCGGTGTTTGTCGGCAGCGGCGCGCCGAAAGGCAAGGAGCTCGACCTGCCGGGCCGTCACGACACCGATCAGATTTTCATCGGCATCGAGTGGCTCGAGTCGATCCATTTCGGCCACATCGACTCGGTCGGCACGCGCGTGCTGATCATCGGCGTCGGCAACACGGCGATGGACTGCTGCCGCTCGGCCAAGCGCCTCGGCGCCACCGACGTCAAGGTGATCTCGCGCAAGACGCGCAAGTACTTCAAGGCGTCGCCGTGGGAGCTCGAGGACGCCGAGGAAGAGCAGGTCGAGATTCTCGAAAACCTGTCGCCGGTCCGCTTCATCGTCGAGAACGGCAAGCTGACCGGGATGGAGTTCGACCGGTTCACGTCGCGTGAAGAGCACGGCAAGTTGATCCAGGAGCCGGCGGGCCGCATCACGCTGCCGTGCGATTCGGTGGTGCTCGCGATCGGCCAGGAGAACGCGTTCCCGTGGATCGAGCGCACCATCGGGCTCGAGTTCGACAAGAAATGGGACATGCCGATCGTCGATAAAACCACGTTCATGTCAACGCGGCCGGGCGTGTTCTTCGGCGGCGATGCGGCGTTTGGTCCGGCCAACATCATCTGGGCGGTCGAGCACGGCCACCAGGCGGCGATCTCGATCCACCAGTATTGCCAGGGCCTGCCGGTCACCGAGCGGCCGCCGCACGGTCAGACGCTGAGCAGCACGAAGATGGGCCTGCACGAGTGGTCGTACAGCAACGACTACGATCCGGTGCAGCGCCAGAAGATGAAGCACGTCGACCTGCCGATGCGCTTCTCGAAGATGACGGTCGAAGTGGAAGAGGGCTTCACCGAAGAGCAGACGCGCCATGAGGTCGAGCGGTGTCTCAACTGCGACGTGCAGACGCACTTCACCGATTCGCTGTGCATCGAATGCGACGCGTGCATCGACATCTGCCCCACCGATTGCCTGACGATCATTCCTGCGGCCGACACTGAGGCCGAGCTGCGCGCGCGAACGCTTGCTCCCGCGACCAACCTCGAACAGCCGCTGTTCCATTCGAGCCCGCTCAAGCAGACGGGGCGGCTGATGGTGAAGGACGAGAACGTCTGCCTCCACTGCGGCCTGTGCGCGGAGCGCTGTCCCACCTATGCGTGGGACATGCGCAAATTCGTCGTCGAGATCCCGTACGCGGGAACGGCGTTCATTCCGCTGGAGGCGGTGGGGAGATGACCGTCGATCTCAGAATTCAGATCTCAGATCTCAGATCGATTGACGATCTAAGATCGCCCGATCTGCAATTGATCTGAGATCTGAGATTTGAGATCTGACATCGACATGAGTAGAGTCAACGACTTCGCATTCAAGATAGCCACGGCGAACGGCACTGGATCCGCCAGCGCGAACGGCCTGATCATGCAGGCGATTTTCCGCATGGGTGTGCCGGTGACGGGGAAGAACGTGTTCCCGTCGAACATCCAGGGCCTGCCGACGTGGTACGAGATCCGCGTCAACAAGAACGGCTATACCGCGCGGACGCCGCATTTCGACCTGATGCTGGCGCTCAACGCCGCCACCTACGCGACCGATGTCGCCGAAGTGCGCTCCGGCGGCTACCTGCTGTTCGACTCGTCGTGGCCGCTGGACGACAAGCTGAAGCGGCCTGAGGTCACCTACCTCGGCGTCCCGCTCGCCGAGATGTGCAACGCCACGTTCAAAGGCGTGCGCGAGCGCATCCTGATGAAGAACATCGCCTACGCGGGCGCGCTGGCGGCGCTGATTGGGATGGACACCGAGATCATCGCCAACCTGACGAAAGAGAAGTACGCCGCGAAGAAGTCGCTGCTCGACTCGAACGAAAAGGCGATCGCGCTCGGCTACGACTATACGAAGTCACACTTCGACTGCCCGCTGCCGATCCACCTCGAAAAGATGGACGCCACCAAGGACAGCATCCTGATCGACGGCAACACCGCCGCGGCGCTCGGCGCCGTGTATGCGGGCGCCACCGTCGGCGCCTGGTATCCGATAACCCCGGCCACCTCGGTGATGGAGGCGTTCAAGAGCTTCTGCATGAAGTTCCGCCGCGATCCGGAGACGAAGAAAAAGAAATTCGCGATCCTGCAGGCGGAAGACGAGCTGGCGGCGCTCGGCATGGTGGTGGGCGCCTCGTGGGCGGGGGCGCGCGCGTTCACCCCGACGGCCGGCCCCGGCATCTCGTTGATGAACGAGTTCATCGGCCTGGCCTACTACGCGGAGATTCCGGCGGTGATCGTCGACGTGCAGCGCACCGGGCCGTCCACCGGCATGCCGACGCGCACGCAACAAGGCGACCTGCTGCTGTGCGCCTACGCGTCACACGGCGACACGCGCCACATCTGCCTCTATCCGGCGGATCCCGCGGAGGCATTCGAGTTGTCGACCAAGGCGTTCGATCTCGCCGAGCGGTTCCAGACGCCGGTGTTCCTGGTCAGCGACCTCGACATCGGCATGAACGACTGGATGGTGCCGAAGTTGAAGTGGGACGACAGCTATAAGCCGGATCGCGGGAAGGTGCTGTCGGCGGAGGATCTCGAAAAAGCCAGGAACTTCTGGCGCTACTACGACGTCGACGGCGACGGCATCGCGCCGCGGACGCTCCCGGGCGTGCATCCGAAGGGCGCCTACTTCACGCGCGGGTCGGGCCACAACAAGTTCGGCGGCTACACCGAGGACGCCGACGAGTACCAGGAAGTGCTCGACCGCGTCGGCCGGAAGATCCAGGGCGCGGCCAGGGCGGTGCCGCCGCCGATCATCAGGCAGACGCCGGGTGCGAAGATGGGCCTGGTCACGATCGGCGGTTGCCACGCCGCGTGCGTGGAGGCGATGGATCTGCTCGCCAAGGACGGCATTCCCCTCAACTACCTGCGGGTGCGCGGCTTCCCGTTCGGCGACGAGGTCCGGCAGTTCCTCGAGCAGCACGAGGTGAATTTCATCGTCGAGCAGAACCGCGATGCGCAACTGCGGAGCCTGCTGATGATCGACCTCGGCGTGCACGTCGAGAAGCTGGAATCGGTGCGCTACTACGCGGGCTTCCCGATGAGCGCGCATCACGTCATCAGCGGCGTGAAGGCGAAGCTGGAGAAGGCGGCATGACCTACATCGCGAAACCGAAAGTTCACCATCCGTCGCTGAAGCCGAACGCGATCGGCCTGACCCGCCGCGATTACGAGGGCGCGATCACGACGCTCTGCGCCGGCTGCGGCCACGACTCGATCACCGCCGCCATCATCCAGGCGTTCTGGGAGCTGAGCATCCCGCCGCACAGGGTCGCCAAGCTCTCCGGCATCGGCTGCTCGTCGAAGACGCCGGCGTATTTCCTGCGTGAAGCGCACGGCTTCAACAGCGTGCACGGCCGCATGCCGGCGGTGGCCACGGGCGCGAATGCGGCCAACGGCGATCTGATCATGATCGGCGTGTCGGGCGACGGCGATTCGCTGTCGATCGGGCTGGGGCAGCTGTGCCACGCGATTCGCCGCAACGTCAACATGCTCTACGTGCTCGAGAACAACGGCGTCTACGGGTTGACCAAGGGCCAGTTCTCGGCGTCGGCCGATCCGGGCTCAACGGCCAAGAAGGGCGAGGCCAACACGATGCAGGCGATCGACGGCGTGCTGCTGGCGCTGACGCTCGGCGCCACCTTCGTGGCGCGCAGCTTCTCGGGCGACAAGGATCAGCTGGTGCCGATCATCAAGGCCGGCCTGGCGCACAAGGGTTTCGCGTTTGTCGACGTGATCTCGCCGTGCGTGACCTTCAACGATCACGAGGGCTCGACCAAGAGTTACGCCTACACGCGCGAGCACAAGGTGGAAGTCGTGCAGGCCGACTTCGTGCCGCTGCGCGACCCGATCGAAACCAGCTATCCCGAAGGCACCGTGCAGCGCGTCACGCTGCACGACGGCAGCAGCGTCACGCTGCGCAAGGTGGATCAGGACTACGACGCCACCAACCGCGATGCCGCCTACGCGGTGATCCGCGATCACCAGCGCAAGGGCGAGGTGATGACGGGCCTGCTCTACCTGTCCACGGATTCCAGGGACGTGCACGACCAGAACGAAACCGTCGACACGCCCCTCTACGGCCTGCCGCACGATCAGCTCTGCCCCGGGAACGATGCGCTGCAGAAGCTGATGGCGCAGTTCCGATAATCGACGGGATCCGGGATCCGGGATCCGGATTTGCGAGGCTCGCTTCATCATGCCTTGCGGATCGACGCCCAAGCCCGCGCGTATCCACGGAACAGTGTTGTTCACGCTCGGTCAACATGTACGGAGCCGCTGGAGGCACATGCTTCGAGGCAATCAATGATGAGATCCGCAAAGAGCGTCGGCCGGATCGTTGGCATCCTGCTGCTCGCACAGATTGTTGTTGCCTTTCTAGCGCAGTTCGTGCTGTTGGCACGCGTAAGCGCACCGCCGGGCTTTCTGGCCAATGCTGCGGGAAGTCCCTTGCAGGTCAGGGTGGCGGTGCTCCTCTGGTTCGTAGCCAGCGGGCTGACGCTCGCGGTCGCGATCGCGACACTACCGATCTTTCGTCAGTACAGCGAGCGCCTGGCCCTGTTGTACCTCGTCCTCAGTGTGCTCGGCCTTTCGACGAGCGCGTTCGATAACGCCGCGGTGCTGAACATGCTTTCGGTGAGTCAGGAGTACGCGAAGGCGGGTGCGGCAAATGAACTGTTCCAGGCATTGGGAGCGATGGCCCACGCGGCGCGTTATTCGGCGCATTACATCAATCTTGTTGTCGGCGGAATCACCGCGTTCGTCCTCGTCAGCATCCTCTATCGATTTGCGCTGGTTCCGCGTGCACTCGCCGCGTTCGGGTTGGCAACCTTCCCCATTCAGGTGACAGCGGTGGCCATGCCGCTGCTGGGATATCGCTACCAGGCCCTGATGCTGATGCCCGCTGCTCTGAGCCTATTGGCGCTGGTTCTCTGGCTGATCGCAAAGGGATTCGAAGAACGCCGCTGAAGCTTGATGAGCGGAACGACGATGCGAAACAGGCTCCCAGTAGCTCCTCGACATTCACTGGCTCCGAGGTTGGCTATTCTGGATTCCACGCCACGGCCTAACGTATCCGGGACCCGGGACCCGGGATCCGGATTTGCGATTCTGCGATCAGCCTACGGAAATCTCCATGGCTTGCCGCAACTTGTGCATCATCTGGGTCGGGCGCTTCGACTGTGCTAAGCTCTTGCGTTCTTGGCACATTGCGGTGATCGACCTGATGATTGCGCGCGCTTCATGGCCCGCGAGCGACGCGTTCGGGAGCACTAATAGTTAGGCCGTCAGCGAAGCATCTGATCCGTTGGTCCCATCCGTTGTTGTCTCATCCGTTGTTTGACTTCATCTCCGTGACGATGGCATCGTCGTCGCGTGCCACGAAAGATGCGCGCAAAAGCCCGCTTGGGAGCAGCCGCGCTGCCCGAAGAGGTGCAGGCTCACGAGCCGCCCCCGCTAACAAAAGGCCAGATCCGGGAACTCGAACGTCGTGTCCGTGATTTCGAGGATCGCACTCGATACTTCCTGGCGAGCGTCCTGACCGAGAGGCACGCCCTCTATTACAACGTGTCGGAGGACACGTTCGGCATGGGAGAACCTACGGTTGCGACGTTGTTCAAGCGGCGCGAAGCGGCACAGGCTATTCAGAACCTGTTGAAAAGCCGGGTGCAGGTCGCAGCCTGTCGTGTCACGCGGCGCGGCCGGCTGGTCCTCAGTTCGGTTCCAACGTTACGGCCGCTCTGGCCGCGCAAACGTCGTCATGGACATCGCCACCGCCCCTGAGCGGTTGGCGCCCGCCGGGTCGAAGTTGTGCCGATCATTTCAGCGTTCTTTGGGATCGTGATTCGGATGTTCTACAGGGAACACGACCCTGCGCATTTTCATGCCGAACACGCCGGCCAAAAGGCCACGTTCGACTTCGACGGCGTGCTGATCGCCGGCGAAATTCGCTCACGAAGAGCGCGAGAGCGAATCCGCGACTGGGCACGGTTGCATCAGGCTGAACTTGAGGCAAACTGGAAGAAAATGAAGGCAGGCCATCCCTTGGAGAGTATTGAGCCGCTGGCGAAGGGCAAGCCATGAAGTTTCTGCCAATGGTCGTTCATGCTGAACATCGCGGCGGGTTTCGGGTTCATGTGTGTTTTAACGACGCATCCGAGAACACTATCGATTTCGAGCCGTGGCTCGAGGGGCCGATGTTCGAGCCGTTGCGCGACCCGGTGTACTTCCGCCGGTTCTTTGTCGATGGCGGCACAGTGATCTGGCCCAATGGGGCAGACATCGCGCCCGAGACGCTCTATGAAGTGCCCGGACGGCGGCCGCGGCCGATCAAACGCTTGCAGCCGGCGAAGGCGCGTCGATCGTCACCGCGCAAGCGGACTACCGCCCCGCGCCTTCGCGGCTGAAGCGTAAGCGTTGACGGCCGGCTCAATTCGAGGGAAGCGAGCCGGGTCGGTGTGCAATCTCCGGAAACTTCTTAAGGACGTTCCGGTCGAAGGTGGCGAGAGGCAGGCTGCGCTGCACGGCCAGTTCAATGAACAGGGTGTCGTAAACTGCGGCACCAGAACGCAAAGCTCGGGTCAAGGCGGGTTGCCACAGTGATCGATTCGCCACTGACTCGATTCCGAGGCGGGCCGCCATGTCGAGTTTCTGGTGACCTTCCGCGGTGGGCAAGACGCCCGTCCGCACCGCCATCCAGACGGCGTTGGCCAGCTCGGCTTCCCAGTGGGTCGGGGCACAGGCGTCGTCGACGGTTCGCCAGAACTGTCGGACTTCGTCAAGAAACGGCTCCGTGCCCAACAGGTAGTAGGCCACGACAGTGGTGTCGACGACCGCCTTCACTCGCGCCCGGCTCCGATCCAGGCTTCCACTTCACGGGCCTTGGGTCGGCGCGTTTGCCGCGTCCACGACTGCTCGATTTCGTCGAGGAGGGCCAGCCGGTCACCGACATGTTGTTCGAGGACGGCCCGCACTTCTTGCTCCATCGAGCGGCGGTTGCGGCGAGCGAGGCCCTTGAGCGACTTGACGACTTTGGTGGATACGTTGCGAACGGTCAGGGTTGCCATCTGGTATCTCTTGCTAGCATAATGCTAGCACTCGACCAGGCCGTCTAACAACTGCACCCTTGCCGAGATACACTGCTTTCTCGTGTCCCGCCGCATCGCCCTCTTCACTCTGCTCTACGCGAGCGAAGGCGCGCCCATCGGCTTCATCTGGTGGGCGTTGCCGACGCTGCTGCGGTCGGCCGGCGTGCCGATCGATCAGATTACCGCGCTCACGGCGGTGGTGCTGCTGCCCTGGATCTTCAAGTTCCTGTGGGCGCCGGCACTCGACCTGCTGCGCGGCCGCCGCTGGGGCTACCGGTCGTGGCTGATCGCCATGCAGCTGCTGATGGCATTCGCCCTGCTGCCGCTGGCGTGGCTCGATCCGGTTCAGCATTTCGACACCTGGAGACTGCTGCTCCTCGTCCACGCCTTCTCGGCGGCCACGCAGGACGTGGCGATCGACGCGCTGGCCATCGGCGCGGTGCCGCCGGGCGAGCGCGGGCGATTGAACGGCGCCATGCAGGCGGGCATGCTGAGCGGCCGGAGTGTGTTCGGCGGCGGCGTCCTGCTGCTCGGCACGTGGTTCGGCCGCGAGTGGATCATCGTCGCGCTGGTGACGTGGATTCTCGTCGCGATCGGCGCCGCCATCGCGCTGCGGGAGCCGGAACCGCCGGCCCGCAATGGCGCGGGCACGGTCTTCGGCGCGCTGGCGTCGGTGCTGCGGCTCCGCACCACCTGGATCGGCCTCACGTTCGCGCTGATCTCCGCGGCGGCATTCGAGGCCACCGGCCAGCTGGCGGGGCCGTATCTGATCGATCGCGGCCTATCCAGCGAAACGGTCGGCCTCTTCTTCGGCCTCTTCGTCGTCGGCGCGATGCTCGTTGGCGGCCTGATCGGCGGCGCCATCTCCGATCGGTGGGGCCGGCTGCCGTCGGCCGCGGCGTCGCTCACGGGCTTCGTGGCGGCGATTGTCGCACTGGGGTTCGCCGACCTCGCCGGTGCGTACGGCGCGCCCGTCCTCATCTCCCTCCTGACGACGATGTACTTCTTCGTCGGGTTCTTCACCGCCGTGTCCTACGCGCTGTTCATGGATCTCACCGAGCCGCGGCTGGGCGCCACGCAGTTCAGCGCGTTCATGGCCGCCACCAACGCCTGCGAATCGTGGTCGGCGTTTACCAGCGGACGCATCGTGGCCAGTCAAGGTTATCCGGCCGCGTTCTTCGCCATGAGCGCGGTCTCGCTGCTGGCCCTGCCGTTGCTGCGCCTCATGCGCCGGCCGCGCGCCTGACGGCGCGCCGCGGGTTTTGCGGTACGATGCTCCGCGGAGGACGGCCGTCGCCATGTGGGAATCGAGTACCTTGCTGCAGTCACTCCGGAATTCGTGGAACGAAGTCGTGGCGGTGCTGCCCGACCTGCTGCTCGCGGTGCTGCTGCTGGTTGTGGGGTGGCTCATCGCCAAGCTGCTGCGGCGCCTGGCGATCCGCGCGCTGCGCGCCGCCCGCATCGACGAGATCGCCGAACGGTCGGGCCTCGACGACTTCCTCGTCCAGGGCGGCGTCGAGCACACCACCGTTACCCTGATCGGCGGCGCGGTCTACTGGCTGATCCTCGCCGTGGTGTTCATCGCGCTGCTCGACGCGCTCGGGCTGCGCACCGCGGAGGTGCTGATGGCGCGCCTCGCCGGCTTCGTGCCGAACCTGGTTGTCGCCACCGGCATCCTGGTGTTCGGGACGCTGATGGCGCGGGTGATCGGCGGGCTCGTGTTCAGCTACCTGAGCAACATCGGCAGCCACGCCGCGGCGCCGATTGGCATGCTGGCCCGCTACGCGGTGCTGGTCTTCGTGCTCTTCATGGCCGCCGAGCAACTGGCGATTCAGACGGCGGTGCTGGTCTCGGCATTTCAGATTGCGTTTGCGGCGCTCTGCCTCGCGGCAGCTCTCGCGTTCGGACTGGGCGGTCGCGACTGGGCAGAGAAAGTCATCGCCCGCTACACTCGCAAGTAGCGCGGCATGATCATCGACTGTCACACCCACCTCAACAACTACACCGACGAATCCGTTCACTCGCTTCCAGAGGACCTGTCACGGCTGCGGGCCATCATGCGCCGCAACCGCATCGACGTGGCGCTGATCCTGACCTCGTACAAAGTGGTGCCCGGCCGCCCCTCGGCCAGAGCCGTGGTCGAGGCCACGAAGGATCTGCCAAATCTCCACGTCATCGCCGGCATCTCGTGGAGCACGTTTGGGCCGGAAGCGGAGCAGGAATTGCGATCGCTGTTGACCGCGCGCGCCATCAAGGGGTTGAAGCTGTACCCGGGATACGAGCCGTTCTACCCGGGCGATCCGAAGCTCACGCCGGCGTATTTGCTCGCCGAGGAGTTTGACGTGCCGGTGATGATCCACACCGGAGACACTTACGCGCCGTCGGGCAAGGTGAAGTACGCCCACCCGCTGCATGTCGACGAGGTCGCCGTCGATTTTCCGAGGGTGAAATTCCTGATCTGCCACCTCGGCAACCCGTGGTTCCGCGACTGCATGGAAGTGGTCTACAAGAACGACAACGTCTACACCGACATCTCCGGCCTCACGCTGGGTCACTTCGACGATCGTTTCGAGGCCTACATGCGGCAGCAGCTGAAGGAGATGATTCTGTGGGGCGTCAATCCGAACCGCGTGCTCTACGGCACCGATTGGCCGCTGGTCTCGATGGAGTCGTACCTGGAGTTCATGGAGGAGCTGAAGCTGCCGTCGCGCGACAAGGACCTGATGTTCTTCGAGAATGCCGCGGCGCTGTTCAAGCTCGACCTGAAGCCGGAGGTGGCGGGATTTGGCTCCCTGCTGCGCGGACTCTAGCGATCACGTCTCCCGGCGGCCGTCGGCCGACCGGTAGCTGATCGTGTAGAGGTCCTTCCGGCGATCCTCCCAGTGCTGCACCGTGCCCTTGCGCTGGTGGCGGCGCAGCAGCGCCAGGTCCAGCTCCGCAAAGATCACCGTCTCGATGTTCGCCTGGCATTCCGCGGCGACGCCGTCGCGGCTGAAATAGAAGTCCGACGGGGTGAGGATCGCGGACTGCGCGTAGTGAATGTCGGCGTGCTCGACGTCCGGCAGGTTGCCGACGCAGCCCGACAGCACCGCGTAGAACGGATTCTCGATGCACCGCGCCTGCGCGCAATAGCGCAGGCGGAGGTAGGCCTGGCGCTCGTCGACGTTGATCGGGACAAACACGATCTGCGCCCCCTGGTCGAACGCCATCCGCCCCAGCTCCGGGAATTCGACGTCGTAGCCGATCATGATGGCGATGCGGCCGCGATCGGTGTCGAACGTGCGCAGCGTCTCGCCGGGCTGGACGCCCCACCACCGCCGCTCGAGGGGCGTGATGTGCAGCTTGCGCTGCTGGTCGATGGTGCCGTCGCGCCTGAACAGGAACGCGGTGTTGTAGAGCGTTTCGCCGGCCAGCTCGAACTGGCTGCCGCCGACGATGTTGACGTTGTAGCGGATGGCGAGGTCGCGGAACAGATCGATGTACGACGAGGTGAAGTCGGCGAGCATCCGCGCCGACAGGCCCGGCCGTTCGGCCTTGATCGCCGAGAGCAGCTGCGTGGTGAACAGCTCGGGGAACAGCAGGAAATCCGCCTTGTAATCCGACGCCACGTCGACGAAGAACTCGCACTGCCGGGCGAAGTCGTCGAAATTGGCGGTGCGGCGCATCTGGTATTGCACCGCCGACAACCGGACCAGCCGCGACGGGCGCATGGTTTCATGGCGATCCGCAGGCGCGTAATCCAGGTTGGTCCACTCGAGGTAGGTGGCATAGCCGCGCGATTCGGAATCGCTGGGGAAGTAGTTCGGGATCAGGCCCTTGAGCGTGAAGCCGTTCGACAGTTGCGGCGTCAGCACCGAATCGACGAGCGTCTTGCTGGTCACGCGCTCGACATACTCGCGCGCCGTCATGGTGTCGGCGTGTTTGCCGTAACCGGCGATGCGCCCGCCGATGATGATGCCGGTGAGGTTCCTGGCGCGGGCCAGCTCCTTCCGCGCGTCGTACAGCCGGCGCGACAGCTTCATGCCGCGATACTCCGGAGCCACCATGATCTCGATCCCGTAGAGCTTGTCGCCCTTGGGATCGTGATTGCGGATGAACCCATCGTCGGTACTGCGCTTCCAGTCGTGCCAGTCGGTCTGCGTGGTTGAATCCACAATCAGGCTGTTGGCCGACGCCACGACGCGGTCTTCGAGCTCGATCACGAGTTGCCCTTCCGGAAAAATCGCGAGCTGGCTTTCGATCTGCTCCCGTCGCCAGGGCTTCATTCCCGGAAAGCTGCTGTGCTGCAATGCCACGACGGCGTCGAAGTCCTCGATGCGCATCGGGCGCAGGCGCAGCTGCTCGAATTGCTTCAGATCCGTTTCAGTCATGCTGGCCGCACAAACCGCAACAGGGTCGCGATCACAAGATCAACAGATCACTAGATCAACAGATCACCAGATTCAAGTATTGCGTTACTTCGTCTCGCCGAAGATCACGTTCACATAGGCGGTGACGCGTGCGACCGGCGGCGCGGCGGAGAAACCCGTGTACTTGGCGGGCGTCGTCCACTCCTTTGCGACCTGCTCTGCGCTCTTGCCGGCCTTCTTGCCGGCCTGCACGTGCGCCACGAAGTCGGCCACGAAATCGGCGAACTGCGTCATGTCGGCCGGCGTGGTGTTGGCCGGCGTGTGGCCGTTGATGATCGTGTCGATGTTCGGCACGCCCTGCACGGCCTTGCGGATGGTGTTGGCGTACTCGACGCCCGAGCCGCCGTTGTTCTTGTCCATAATCGGCAGGCCCTTGTTCGGGAAGGCGTCGCCGACGTGCATGACGCGGTGCGCCGGGAACGCGACGAACGCGTCGCCGCCGGTATGCGCAGGTCCGAAGTAATACAGGTCGATGCGATCGGCACCCGCGCCGATGGTCAACGTGTCCTTGAACGTCCGCTTCGGCATGCCCTTGCCCGGGTTGTCCTTGAACACGTTGGGCTGCGGGCCGAGGCCGGCGACCGGATTCATCTGCGTCATCAGCTTCGCGGTCATCTCGGTGGCGACGATCTCGACGCCGGCCGGCATTTCCACGTTGCCGCTGTTGTGGTCGTAGTGGGTGTGCGTGTTGATGACCATCGTCACCGGCTTGTCGGTGAGCGTCTTGATTTTAGCGAGCAACGGCGCGCCCCAACCCGGGTTCTTGGTGTCGACGAGGGTCACGCCGGTGGCGGTGACGAACACGGCGGAGTTGCCGCCGCCGCCGCGCAGCACGAACAAGTTGTCTTTCACGTTTTCGACGGTGATGGCGGCGGCAGACGGCTGCGAGGTGGCCGGCTGCGTGGCCGCCTTCACCGCGATCGACACGCTGCCGATCGCGACGAGCATTCCCAGGATGGTGATGCGTTTCATGCCGGGAATTCTAGCAGGGATCAGGGAGCAGCAGTCAGCAGTCAGCAGTCAGCAGTCGACAGTCGGCAGTTAAGAGTTCTCAGTTCACAGGCGGCAGTTCAGTCGCCAGTCGCCAGTCGAATACACTCAAACCCCAACCAACCAATTCCGCCCTGACCCCGTCTGACCCGATCGTAGATAACATCACATTATGTCGAAGCCCATGCTGCCCGTGCTGACGCACCTGCAATTCCTGGTGCTAGGGGTGTTGCGAAGCGACCCTTCGCCGGGCCGAACGCTGCGCAAGGCGCTGTCCGCATACGGGATCCGGCGTACTGGCCCGGCTTTTTACCAGCTGATGGCGCGGATGGAGAAGGACCGGTTGGTCGACGGCTGGTACGAACAGATCACCGTCGGCGACCAGGCGGTGACCGAGCGCCATTACCGCATCGCGCCTGAAGGCACGCGGCGATGGAACGACGCGCGCGCCTTTTACGAGCACGTCGCCCGCGCGTCCGCGAAATTGCGGTGGTCCGATGCCTGAGTTTCGCCGCGGCTGGGCGCGTTTTCTGCCGCGTGAGGCGGAGCGCGATCTGTTTCATCCGTCGCTCGAGGATCTTCGCGCCGAACACGTGAACGGTATTCGGCTGCAGCTCGTGATCGCAGTGCTGTGGCTCGACTGCTGGCGGGTCTGGTTGATCGGACCCTTCGATTCACGAGTGGGCACGGGTCGTGCCCCCTCGCTCACTCAGGGTCGGCCGCCACGAATTCCCCGCGGCCGAAGGGATTACACGGCCATGTTGATGCAGGATGTTCGCCGCGCGCTGCGGTTGTTCCGAATGGAACCCGGCTTTGCCGCCGCTGCGGTGCTCACGCTCGCGCTCGGCATCGGCGCCAACACGGCGTTATTTGCGGTGGTGGAAGCGGTGCTGCTGAGGCCACTGCCGGTCGATGGCGCGGATGATCTGGTCATCGTTCGTCATCGCGATCTCAACACCGGCCTCACCAAGGATCACCTCGCGCTTGGCGATGTCATGGATCTCCGTGACCGCATGCAGACGCTCGCGCCGTTGGCGCCGTACGGCGGTTACCAGGGCACGCTCTTTGGCGAAGACGAGCCGATGCGGGTTGAGGGTCTTGGCGCAACGCCGGAACTGCTCTCGGCGTTGCGCGTGGAACCGGCGATGGGCCGCTTGATCGGCGCTGACGATGCGCGGCAGGGCGCGCCGCCGGTGGTGATGATCAGCCACGAGCTGTGGCAGACGCGCTTCGGTTCCGATCCCAACATCATCGGCCGCGGGATTCAGCTCGGGAGCACACGGCGGCAGGTGGTGGGCGTCATCGAGCGCGGTTTTCACTTTCCTCCGAGCTCCCCCACGCACGTGATGGTGCCGTTCGGGCTGCCGGCGACGCCGCCCGCACAACGCAAGGCCGGATGGATCAACGGCCTCGGCCGCCTGCGTCCCGGATCGACCGTCGAGCAGGTGCGCGCCGAGCTGGCGTCGCTCTCGGCGGAGTTCGAGCGCGTCTATCCCGACCAGAACCGCGGCACGCAGTACTTTCCCGAGCCCCTGCGCGACATATTGGTTGGCGACACCAAGCGTCCACTGCTGGTACTGCTCGCCGCGGTCGCCTTCGTATTGCTGATTGCCTGCGCCAACGTCGGCAACCTGCTGCTCGCTCGATCGTTGGCACGGCGGCAGGAGATGGCGGTCCGCACGGCACTCGGCGCGGGATGGTCGCGCCTGGCGTCGCAGGTGATTGTCGAAGCGCTCGTGCTCGCGGTGGCGGGCGGTCTTGTTGGCGTGGTGATGGCGTCGCTGGCGGCGCCGGCGCTTGCCTTGATGGTGCCGGAGACCGCGCGCGTGCCGGCCGTCAGCGACGTCGGCATGAACGCGACCGTGCTGCTGTTCTCGGTCGCCGTCTCGATCGTCGCGGCGTTGTTGTTCGGCGGACTCGCGTGCCTCAGCATCGCCAGCCACGATCAACGTTCAGCGCTGGCCGCCGCGCGCGGATCGTCGTCGAGCGCGGGCACGCGCCGCGCGGCCGCGGCACTCGTGGCTGGTGAAATGGCCCTGGCCGCGATCCTGCTGATGGGCGCCGGACTGACGCTGCGGAGCTTCGCGAACCTGATCGCGGTCGATCCGGGCTTCCGAACCGAAAACGTCCTCATCGTCAACGTCGCGCTGCCGGCCGGACGCTACCCGAAGCCGCCGGCGCGCGCGGATTTCTACGCGCGCGCGTTTCACACGCTCAACGCGTTGCCGGACGTCGAGGAATCGGGCATTGGCGTGGTGATGCCGCTCACCGGCAACAACTGGACGGCGCTGTTCGAGCGCGCCGATCGCCCGGTGCCCGCAGGCGAGCGCCCGCCGGATGTTGGCTGGCAATCCGCAACCGGCGGCTATTTCGGTGCGCTTGGCATACCGCTGCTGGCGGGCCGGGTGTTTGTAGATCGCGACGCCGCGGCGCCGGTGCCGCCCGTGATCATCAGCGCGGAGATTGCGCGGCAGTTCTTCGCCAACGAGAGCCCGCTCGGACACCGGCTCCGTGGCGACGGCGGCGAGATGGAGATCGTCGGCGTGGTCGGGGACATCCGCCGCGGCGCGCTGACCGATCGCCCGCGTGCCGACATGTATTTTCCGTTCGCCCGCTTTGCAGACACCTCGGCCACCTTGTTCATTCACACCGAGCGTGATCCGCTGGTGGCGTTGCCTTCGGTGCGCGCCGCCCTTCGCGCGCTCGAGCCGGGCATCCTGGTGCATAACGCTCGGACGATGGGGGACGTCGCCGCCGCGTCGACCGCGATTACCCAGCTGGCGATGCGGCTGCTGGCCGGGTTCGCCGCCGTGGCGTTGACGCTCGCGGCGGTCGGCATCTACGGCGTGATGGCGTACAGCGTCCGCCGGCGGACGCGCGAGTTGGGCACCCGCGTCGCGCTTGGCGCCAGCCGCGCCGACATCGTTCGCCTGGTGATGCGCGAAGGCGCCGTGATCACATTGGCCGGCGTCGGTGTGGGCCTGACGACTGGAGTGCTCGCGGCACGATCGCTGTCGGCGGTGTTGTTCGGCGTGCCGCCTTCGGATCCGTGGTCGATGATGGTTGCCGCGTTGCTCCTCGGCCTGACGGCAATGGCCGCGTGCTACCTGCCCGCACGCCGCGCCGCGCAGGTCGATCCCGCGCGGACGCTCGTGGAGTCATAGTACGTAGGGGCGGGACTTCAGTCCCGCCCGCCAGCGGTGATCCCCTCATAATACGCGCGCAACCTTTTGTTGTTCCGTCGTCACAAAAGGTAAACCTCACTCGCCTTCACCCCGTCCAATCCACCGATGCTCGCCTCCGGCACACGACTCGGTCCCTATGAAGTCCTCGGGTTGATCGGCGAGGGCGGGATGGGGCAGGTCTATCGCGCCGCCGACACCCGCCTCGATCGCGCCGTGGCGATCAAAGTGATGCCGGCGGCGCTGGCCGCCGATCCGATCCGGCGCGAGCGGTTCGAGCGCGAGGCGCGCAGCATCTCGCGTCTCGCACATCCCAACATCTGTCCGCTCTACGACGTGGGCGAGCTGCCGGCCGATGTGGGCGGCGGCCTCTTCCTCGTGATGCAGTTTCTCGAGGGAGAAACGCTGGCGGATCGGCTGTCGCGCGGCGCGTTGTCGATCAAGGAGACACTCGACGTCGGCATTCAGATCGCCGAGGCGCTGGCGGCGGCGCATCGTGCGGGCATCGTGCATCGCGACCTGAAGCCCGGCAACGTGATGCTGACGCGCGCCGGCGCGCGGCTGCTCGATTTCGGTCTCGCGAGGACCGTGGCCGCGACGTCGGCCGACGGAGACACATCAGCCGGCGTTGCCGCCGATCGGACCGCGCTGACGACGCAAGGCACATTGCTCGGCACGCTGCATTACATGGCGCCGGAACAGCTCGACGGACGCGAGGTGGATACGCGCGCCGACAGCTTCGCCTTCGGCGCCGTGTGGTACGAGACCGTCACCGGTCTCAAGGCGTTCGAGGCGGAGACCCCGGCGCGGGTGCTGAGCGCGATCCTGCGCGACGAGCCGGCGCGCGTGTCGACCCTGGTGCCGGTCACGCCGGCCGGTCTCGACGAATTGATCCACACCTGCCTGGCCAAGGATCCGAACGAGCGCTGGCAGGGCATGGGTGACGTCGCGCGCCAGCTGCGCTGGCTGCTGAGCGGTTGGAGCAGCGCGAAGTCCGGATCGACCGCGAGGCCCCCGGCGGCGGCGCGGGCGCGCTGGTCGCGATCGTGGCCAATCGCGGCGGCCGTGATTGCCGGCCTGGCCGCCGGCGCGGCGCTGATGCGTGGGATCGCCCAGCCGGCCGCGACCGATCCGTTGCGGCTGCATGCGTTGGTCCTCCCCCCCGAGGGCAGCTACCTGACCGGCGGCCTGGCCCTGTCGCCAGGCAATCGCCTCATGACGGCCGCGATTTCCTTTACCGGCATCTCGCCCGCGGCGGCGCCGGCCTCTCCCGTGTTCGACGCGCCGCTGTTCGGCGGGCTGTACGCCCCCGCCGCCAACGGCGCGCGCTTCCTGATCGCCATGCCGGCGCCCTCTACGGACGTGGTGCCGATGGAGCTGGCCATCAATCCGCTCGTCCCCGGATAGTCGCGTTTCTGCAATCCGGCTTCATTGCACTCGTGGTACAGAAAGAGTTTGTCCGCGTTGAAACAACAAACGATGAGGAGGCGGTCATGGCAGTGAAAGCGATTCCAGAGGGATACCACTCGATCACGCCGTATCTGGTGTGCAAGGGCGCGGCCAAGGCCATCGAGTACTACACGAAGGTGTTCGGCGCACAGGAGTTGGTCCGGATGCCCGGGCCGGAAGGCAAGATCATGCACGCCGAGGTCAAGATCGGCGATTCGAACGTGATGCTCGCCGACGAGAACCCGGATCGCGGCGCGGTGGCGCCAAGCGGCACCGGTCGATCGATGTCGATCATGTTTTACACCGACGATGTGGACGCGATGTTCAAGCGCGCGGTCGATGCGGGCGCGAAGAGCATCGAGGCGCCGGCAGATATGTTCTGGGGCGACCGCATGGGCCACCTGATGGATCCGTTCGGCCATCAATGGGCGATTGCCACGCACAAGGAAGATGTTTCGCCCGCCGAGATGGAGAAACGCATGGCGGCGATGGGAAGTTAAAAATCAAAACCTAAAAACCTAACGGAGGAAGGCCGTCGCCGTGGCTACAAACGGCGCGGCCTGCTCTCCGAAGATCGGACCGTGCCCGCCGTTGGGCACCACCCACAACGCCGCGTTCGGAATGCCTCTCAGCAGTTCCACTGCGAGCTCGACCGGATACAGGGGATCGCGATCGCCATGCACGATCAGCGTGCGCGCGGTGATGCCCGACAGCGTCGCCGCGGTGAAGTTCATGTCGTCGCGATCGTCGGCAAAGCCGCGGGCGTATTGCCAGAGCGCGCGAATCTGATCGTCGCCGTGATGATGGCGCGCGCGCATCTCCGCCCACTCCGCCTCGGTCCGCGTCTCGGCCGTCATGGTCCGCATGATCGCACGGGCCTGATCCGGGAACCGCGGCGTGCCGCTGACATGGATCATGGCCTGCACCCGTGATGGCTGTTGCGTGGCCATGTGCAGCAGCGTGTTGGCGCCGCCGCTCATGCCGATGGCGTTCACGCGATCGATGCCGAGCGTATCCAGGAGTGCGAAGACGTCCCGCGCGACATCGGCAAACCTGAACGTGTCACTCGGATTGGTTGAGCGGCCATGACCGCGCAGATCCGGCGCGATCACGCGGCAGCCGTCGATCGGCTGCGTGAAGACGTGCTGCCAGTCGTCGCCGCTGCCAGTGAAGCCGTGCAACAGCAGCAGCGGATCGCCGCTGCCGGTATCGCGAAAGAACAGGTCGATTCCGTTGACGGAGACGGTCCGCGTCATGACGCGAATACTGCGACGGTGATACGAAACAGATTATGTGTTGTTGAAGAGAGGGCTACAGACCCGCACGAAGCAGTTCGGCAGCGGACTTGAAGTAGCGCGCATGAGTTTTTCTCAATGTTTCCTCATCCGCGGCTTCGAGTATCACTACTTCCGATCCAGCCCGATCAGCGATCTCCAGATCGAGACGGATTCGCTCTGCGCAAGCGCGTTGGTCGTCGGCGAATGATCTAAAGGACCGGATCAAGCCGCGCTTCTTGTCGTAATCAATTAGGAAGATCATCACTTTTCTCGTCTTTCGAATCGCCGACAGCCCTCAACAAGAACCCTTCGATATCTCGCAAGGACTGCTCAATGAACGCCTGCTGTTCGTGGACGCTCACTGCAAGCTCCTCGGCCACCTTCTGTAGTCTCTCATGTTCGGCAGCGTTCGCTGCATCCGAGGTTCGCAGCCCAAGCTCATAGGCGCGG